>JBIKZB010000106.1:0-6360 GCA_044354955.1 Flavobacterium sp.
TGAGCAAATGTTAAGCTACTTAATGTAAGTGCTATAACTAAAATAAGTTTTTTCATAATTTATTTGTGTATTTATGTTTTGTCTATATAAGACTATGTAAATATAAAAAAGTTTAATATTTCTCTAAAAAAATATTTTTAACTACAATTTTAAATAACCATATCGTGCAGAATTTCCACAACGAGAGCGAACAATGAAAGTATTTTCATCTACTGGTAAAGCAAAGGATAAGTCTAATTCATAACAAAAATTATATGTTTTACCTACGCCTGAATTGGAAATGTCTTTTGTGCTTACAATTTCTCCTTCATTGTTAATGATACTTGTTACAGCAAAACGACTATCGCGAACAAAATACTTGGAATTTGGATTAATATCTCTAGAATCGTTATATATCAAAATCAATTGATTATTTCTAAAGAAATACAAATATTTTAAATGGTCTCCATTATCGTTAATGGTTCTAGGTTCAAGGTTGTTAATTCGGGTAAACCAATCGATTTTTCCTGTTGTAGCATCTAGTTTGATTATACCGTAGCCTGTTGAAACATAGGAATATTCTATGGGTCTTTCTAACGGTTTTGCTGGGTCAGGAGCAGGTAATCTTTTAGATCCAGTGTATATTTCATTGCAAAGTATCCACAATTTATTATCTTTTAGAATTACTTTTTCAAAATTTAAATTATTTTGTTTTTCTAAAGTCGTTTTTATGTTTAGAGTTATTTTTCCTGTTACATCAAAATGCATTAATAGTAATTCATTGACTGGATTTCCTTCAGGCAAGGCGCCACCTAAATCAATGGTTACTTTTCTTTTTCCGTCACTAACCCCTGCAATAAAATAGCTTCCGTTATCAGTTTCTTTCCATTTAAATTGAGAAAGTTGAAAGTCTAAATCTTGTTTTAAATTATGTTCTGTAATATTTTCTGTTTTTGTATCCCAATAAAAAAGTGATTTATAAGGCTTTATTTTGGGTAAATCAAGTTCTCTTACTAGCGCTATATTGCCATTGTTTGTTATGTGAATTTTAATATCGAATGATTGTTTTGTAGTAAATCCAAATTCATATTCTTTGCTTTTTACGATTTTAAAATTTGAATCTACAACATAAAATGTTGCCTTTTCATTTAGTTTTTTATCGCCTGTTTGACGGGAAACTATCCCGTAAAATTGTTTGTTTTCAGATTGAGCAATAAAATAGTCGCCAATATTGAACGCATTTTTTGCAGGCATTTTCAATAAAAAGCTAGCTTTTGTTTTTGTTCCTGTATCAATATTTACTTTTTGCGTAAAAAGTTCAAATTCTTTAGTTTCGCTATTAAACTCAGTCACAAAATATGCATATTCTTTATTTGATAGTGGAAATAGAGCGGTTATTGTTTTTGTATTCAATCCCATTACAGGTTGTTCTAAACCAATAGAAAAATTAACTTCATCTTTTTCAAAATCATCATTTGGGGAAAATATATCGACAAAAACATCTTTATTGAAAATTTTATCGTTGTAAATAGATTTTACATTAAAAATTCGTTTGCCATCAAAATAGTTTTGAATCGAATAATTGAGTTCGTTTTCAATTGAAGAGTTACCTTCACTCCAAGTGAATGTTGGGGTTTGTGCTAAAGCTATAAAGCCATGACAAAATAATAGTAGAGAGCAGATTTTTTTCATTTTAAAGAGAGTTGATTTTTGTAAAAGTAAAAAAAAAAGACTTCAAAAATTGAAGTCTTTTAGTGTAGCATTTATTTTCCTGTATATACGGCAATTTTATTATCGCCATTTACTTCTATTTTGAGTAATCCATGTTTGCTAATGCCTTTGCTAGCAGCATCCCATTTTTTACCGCTTAAATCTGCTTTTATTTTTAAATCACCAATCGAAATTCCTTCGTTATCTTTTAAAATTTCGATAATGTGTTTTTCGTCTTCTGTTAATTCTGGTCCTTTTTTCTCTGGACGCATTTGAGGGAAGAACAATACTTCTTGAATCGATTGATTGTTTGTTAAGAACATGATTAATCTGTCCATTCCAATTCCTAAACCAGATGTTGGTGGCATTCCGTATTCTAAAGCTCTTAAGAAATCTTCATCGATAATTCCGTTGGCTTCATCATCACCTTTTTCGGCTAATGCCATTTGTGCTTCAAAACGCTCACGTTGATCTATTGGGTCATTTAATTCCGAATACGCATTGGCGATTTCTTTTCCACAAACCATCAACTCGAAACGCTCACTTAATTCAGGATTATCACGGTGTGATTTACATAATGGTGACATTTCTTTTGGATAATCTGTGATAAAAGTTGGTTGAATGAAGTTGCCTTCACATTTCTCTCCAAAAATTTCATCAATCAATTTTCCTTTACCCATGGTGTCGTTTACTTCGATTCCCATAGATTTTGCAGCTTCGCGCAATTCATCTTCCGATTTTCCTGTAATGTCAAAACCAGTGAATTGTTTAATTGCATCGGTCATCGTTACTCTTGCATATGGTGCTTTGAAGTTTACTTTATGTTCGCCAAAAGTAGCTTCTGTTGTTCCGTTAACTTGAGTAGCACAATATTCTAAAAGGTTTTCTGTCATTTGCATCATCCAGTTGTAGTCTTTGTAAGCTACATAAATTTCCATTGCAGTAAATTCTGGATTATGTGTTCTGTCCATTCCTTCGTTACGGAAGTTTTTCGAAAATTCGTAAACGCCATCAAATCCACCAACTATTAATCTTTTTAGATATAATTCGTTAGCAATTCGCATGTATAAAGGAATATCTAAACTATTATGATGTGTAATAAACGGACGTGCAGCTGCTCCACCAGGAATCGATTGTAAAACCGGAGTTTCCACTTCCATATAACCTGCTTCATTAAAGAAAGTTCGCATAGCGGTGAACAATTTTGTTCTTTTCATGAAAACTTCTTTAACTTGCGGATTTACTACTAAATCTACGTAACGCATACGGTAACGTAATTCAGGGTCGGTAAACGCATCAAAAACATGGCCTTCTTCGTCAGTTTTTGGCAATGGTAGTGGTTTTAATGTTTTGCTCAACATTTTAAAATCATCCACACGAACACACATAGCACCCACTTTCGTCATAAATAATTCGCCTTCAATTCCAATAAAGTCTCCTAAATCGGTTAATTTTTTGAAAACCTGATTGTAAAGCGTTTTGTCTTCGCCTTCGCAAAGCACATCGCGATTAAAATACAACTGAATTCTTCCTTCGCTGTCTTGTAATTCAGCAAACGAAGCTTTTCCTTGATCACGAACACTCATCAAACGTCCAGCCAAAATAACCTTCTTGCCTTCTTCAAAATTTTCCTTCACTTGCTTTGAAGTGTGATTCACCGGAAATAAATCCGCTGGATAAGGGTTAATTCCAAGTTCGCGTAAAGCGTTTAGTTTGTCTCTTCTAATGATTTCTTGTTCCGAAAGTTGCATAGTATTGTATTTAAGTGTGCAAAGATAATTTATTTTGTTTCAAGTTCAAAAGTTTCAAGTTTCAAGTTTCAGGTTTCTTCTTCCATCACCCATCACCCATCATCCAACTTCCATCATCAAAAAACTATTCGTACCTTTGCATCACTTTTCAAAACACAATTTCGGTCATCATGAACAAAAAAGTCCAACTTCAAGATTTAGGAAATAAAGATTACAAAGACACTTGGGATTATCAAGAAGAATTATTCAAGGAAATTGTGGATATCAAAGTTCAAAATAGGAGAGAGGAAACTTCAATTGCTACACCAAACTATTTTTTATACGTAGAGCATCCGCATGTTTATACGTTGGGAAAAAGCGGCGATGTCTCAAATTTATTACTTTCTGAAAAACAGTTGGGATCTAAAGGCGCTACTTTTTACAAAATCAATAGAGGAGGAGATATTACGTATCATGGACCAGGACAAATTGTGGGTTATCCTATTTTAGATTTAGAAAACTTTTTTACCGATATTCATAAGTATTTACGCTTTTTAGAAGAAGCCATTATTCTAACTTTAGCAGAATACGGTTTAACCGGAACCCGAAGCGAAGGAGAAACCGGAGTTTGGTTTGATGTAAGGACACCATTCGCAAGAAAAATTTGTGCTATGGGAGTTCGTGCCTCACGTTGGGTAACCATGCATGGCTTCGCCCTAAACGTAAATGCTGATTTGGGTTATTTTGATAATATTATTCCTTGTGGTATAAGAGGAAAAGCAGTTACTTCACTGCATGCTGAATTAGGAAAAGCGGTGGATGAGCAAGAAGTAAAAGAAAAAATTCTAAAACATTTTCAAGATTTATTTGAAGCGGAGATTGTTTAAAATTCAGGAGCAAGAATAAGTTTAATTGCAAATTCAAATAAATGATGCGCTCTGTGTAGCTCTTATCAACACAAACAAAATTAAAAAAAAACTCTTTGAGTCTCTGTGTAAATTCTAAAATTTCAAACTCAATTGCTCAGGTAATAATCGGAAGCTCATTCGATGGTATTTACACGCCCCGTATTTTTTAATTGCTTCTCTATGTTCTTTTGTTGGATAACCTTTGTTTCTTTTCCAATTATACATTGGAAACTCTTCGTGGATTTTATCCATATATTCGTCTCGGTGAGTTTTTGCTAAAACCGAAGCAGCGGCAATACTCAAATACTTGCTATCTCCTTTAATAATACTTGTACTTGGAATTGATTTTAAAATCCTAATTTCTTCACTTGTAAAAATCTTACCTGTTTTTTGTTTAATGCCTAATTTACCATTCAATGGACGATTTCCATCAACTATTATATATTCGGGTATAGGTTTTAAATGTAAAATAGACTCCTGCATTGCTTTCATGGAAGCATTCAAAATGTTTATTTCGTCAATTTCGTTAGGAAAGATATGGGTTACTGTAAATGAAATGGCTTTGGCTTCAATTTCTGGTTTTAGTTTTTCTCTGATTTTTTCAGATAATTGTTTTGAATCATTAAGTAGGTTAAGTTCAAAAAATTCAGGAAGTAAAATTGCGGCAGCAGTTACCGGACCAGCTAGGCATCCTCTGCCAGCTTCGTCGGTGCCACATTCCAATATTAAATTACTGTAACTTTTATTTAACATTCTTTTTTTTGACAAAAATATAATTTTATACGCAACCTTTTTGTTATATTCTCATCTAATGAATGTTAATGTTTCGCTAAATGTTTTTTTTAAACAAAAACTTTAACAAAAATAAATTAGTAATATTCCGAAGTATTATTTGTTTATTTAAGAAATAATTAAGAAGTTTGCGGAATAACTAACTCAAATAAATTTAATATGAGATCGAAGTTCAAATGGATTTTTACGCTTTTAGTAGCGTTTACAATGCAGTTTTCGTTCGCGCAAGAGAAAACTGTTACTGGTGTAGTTTCTGACGAACTAGGCCCAATTGCAGGTGCTAACGTTGTTGTGGAAGGAACAACTCGTGGTACTACAACTGATTTTGATGGTAATTATACTATCAAAGCTAAGAATGGTGAAGTTTTGGTAATCACTTACACAGGAAAAAAAGCTGTTAAGGTTACTATTACGGCTGCTAAATCTTACAACGTATCATTGAAAGATGATGTTGTGCAAGGTAACGAAGTTGTTGTTGTTGCTTATGGAGCTGAAAAGAAGTCAAATGTAACTTCTGCGGTTTCTGTTGTTAAGGCTGAGTCTATTGAGCAGGTGCCTATTGCGTCTCTTGATCAAGTTTTACAAGGGAATGTTGCAGGTTTGCAAATGTCAGTAGGTTCAGGGCAACCAGGACAAAGTGGTACCATCCGTATTAGAGGTACAAATACTATCAATGGTAATGGTGAGCCATTATTTATTATTGATGGTGTGCCAGTTGATGAAGATAACTTTAGAAGTTTGAACTCAAATGACATTGAAAACGTATCTGTATTGAAAGATGCTTCTGCCGCAGCGCTTTACGGAAGTAGAGGTGCTTCGGGAGTTGTAATTGTTACAACTAAGAAAGGTAAATTTGGCTCAGGGTTAAAGGTTCAGTATAGATCTTTATACGGGGTTTCTTTAAAACCAGAGGCTCAGTTTGAAGTTATGAATACAAAACAATTTTTAACTTGGCAACGTGATGTATTAGGAGCAGGTTATGGTGCTACTGGAACTAGTGGAAGTGTAACTGGTGCTGGTCCTTTGTCTGATGCTGAAATTAATGCTATTGCAGGATTTGCAAATACGAATTGGGCTGATATTTTCTTTAGAGAAGGAACTACTAAATCTCACGAGATTAACTTATCTACTGGATCTGAAAAAGCAAGATCGTATTCATCTATAGGTTATTTTGAACAAGAAGGTATTACGCAACGAAGTGATTTAAAAAGATTTACTTTTAGAACTAACTATGATGTTAA
>JBIKZB010000107.1:0-6319 GCA_044354955.1 Flavobacterium sp.
AATAATTTTTCTCATAGGTTTTGAATTTGATGACCAAATTTACAAATTGTATTAGAATCAAATGTTAATATAAACTTAAATGAATTATTTTTTGTTTAATCATTTGTAATTTTTGTTAAACAATTTTATATCTTTACAAAAAAAAGCAATGAAAATATACCGTTTACATACAAAGCAAAACTTACCAATAACACTAGACGAAGCTTGGGATTTACTTTCAGATCCAAAAAACCTTCAAAAAATCACACCTGAATATATGGGTTTCAAAATTTTATCAGGAGCTGATAGACCTATGTATCCCGGGCAAATTATTCAATATATCGTTACACCTGTATTAGGAATTCCTGCCAAATGGGTAACCGAAATAACACACGTAGTTGATAAACAGTATTTTGTAGATGAACAACGTTTTGGTCCCTACGCGTTGTGGCATCATAAACACTTTATAAAAGAAATTCCCGGCGGCGTGGAAATGGAAGATATTGTAGATTATAAAGTGCCGATGGGAATTATAGGACAATTGGTTCATCCGTTTTTAGTACAACCTAAATTGAATGAAATTTTTGAATACAGAAGAAAAAAATTAATCGAACTATTTGGTGAATTCAAGTAGAGATGCGATTTATCGTGTCTGGAATTGAAAAGAAAAAAACAAAATAAAACATGAAAAACATATTATTAATAGGCGGTTCTTACGGAATAGGATTAGCCATTGCTCAAGAACTTCAAAACGATAATAATATTTTTGTTGCATCTAGATCCAATGAAAATTTAGCAGGATTAAATGTTACTCATATTCCATTTGATGCTTCAATTGATACTTTAGACACATCAAAATTACCTGCAGTTATTGATGGTTTGGTTTATTGTCCGGGTAGCATTAATTTACGACCGTTTAGAGGATTAAAACCTGAAGCTTTTGAAGCTGATTTACAAATTAACTTTATTAGTTTAGTAAAAGTGATTCAAGTCGTTTTACCCAATTTAACAACTGGTGAACAATCGAGTATCGTGCTTTTTAGTAGTGTGGCTGCTTCAATGGGAATGCCATTTCACACCAGTGTTGCTGCGGCTAAAGGAGCTATTGAAGGTTTTGCAAAAGCATTAGCAGCTGAATATGCTCCAAAAATAAGAGTAAACGTAATTGCTCCCTCATTAACCGACACACCATTAGCTGATAAATTCTTAAACAACGAAACCAAACAAGAAAAATCAGCCGAACGTCATCCGTTAAAACGATTTGGAAAACCAGAAGACAGCGCACAAATGGCAAGCTTTTTATTAAGTGATAAAAGCAGTTGGATTTCAGGACAAATTTTCCACGTTGATGGCGGTATGTCAACCTTATTAGTAAACGGATAAAACAAATTCAAGGACAATTACAAATTCAAAAATCAAATCTCAAACTTGAAACTTGAAACCTGAAACTTGAAACAAATAAACAAACATGAATATCTTTTGGTTTAGACGCGATTTAAGAATAGAAGACAACGTAGGACTTTTTCATGCTTTGAATAGTTTTCAAGAAGTGTTACCTATTTTTATTTTTGACGAAATTATTTTGTCGGAACTTCCCAAAGACGATGCGCGCGTTTCGTTTATTCACGAACAATTAGAAAAAATCCAGTCGGAATTGAATAAAATTGGTAAATCGCTTGCGATATTTCACGGAAACCCAATTGAAATTTTTACCAAATTAATTTCCGAAAATAAAATTTCATCCGTTTACACCAATCACGATTACGAACCTTATGCTCGCAAACGTGACAAGGAAATGAATCAATTATTTACTTCTAAAGAAATATCATTTTTAAGTTCGAAAGACCAAGTTATTTTTGAAAAAAGTGAAGTCGTAAAAGATGATGGAACGCCTTATGTAGTTTACACACCTTATTCCAAAAAATGGAAAGAGAACTTCAGAAAAATCAAGTTAGTTCATTATCCATCGGAAGATAAGTTGGATAAAATTGCAAAGCACTCCTACCCTTTCTTATCGTTGGCAGACATTGGTTTTGAAAAATCAACAATTAAAGTTTCAGCATTTGATGTTTCCGAAAATTTAATTCAAAATTACGAAGCGACACGAAACTTTCCAGCTCTAAATAAAACCTCTTATTTGGGAATTTATATCAGATTTGGTGCGGTTTCTATTCGAAAAATGGTTGAAAAAGCTATCGCTGAAAAGAATGAAACCTTTTGGAACGAATTGATTTGGCGCGAATTCTTCATGCAAATTCTGTGGCATTTTCCACATACAAAAAATGCGAGTTTTAGACCAAAATACGATGCCATTATTTGGGAAAACAATGAAGATTTATTTCAAAAATGGTGTCAAGGAAAAACAGGTTATCCTTTTGTTGATGCGGGAATGCGTGAATTAAATGCAACCGGACACATGCACAATCGCGTGCGTATGATTGTAGCAAGTTTTCTATGCAAACATTTACTAATCGATTGGCGTTGGGGCGAAACTTATTTTGCTCAAAAATTATTAGATTACGAAATGGCGAGTAATGTTGGAAATTGGCAATGGGCAGCAGGTTCTGGTGTAGATGCTGCGCCGTATTTCCGAATTTTCAACCCAACAGAACAAATCAAAAAATTTGATAAAGATTTAAAATACATCAAAAAATGGATTCCTGAATTGGAAACCCAACATTATCCAAAACCTATTGTAGACCACAAAGAAGCACGAGAACGTTGCTTGAGAGTGTATAAAGAAGCTGTTGGTTAGTTCAGTGTTCAGTTAAAAGATAAAATCATAAACTGTTAAAAATGAAAGTTGTTTGGTTTAAGAGAGATTTGCGTTTGCACGATCATGAAGCCTTACATGAAGCCCTATCGACTTCGGGCAAAACTTTGCTGCTTTACATTTTTGAACCTTCGTTGATGAAAGATTATCATTACAGTCAGCGTCATTTTGATTTTATTAAACAATCGTTAGAAGCGCTTCAAAAAGAACTGCAAAAATATCACACACAAATTTTAATTGTTCAAGGTGAAGCCGTAACAATATTTCAAAAATTAACCCAACTTATTTCTATACGAGAAATATATTCCCATCAAGAAACAGGAATAAAACTGACTTACGAAAGAGATATAGCAGTTGCTGAATTACTGAAAGAAAAAGGAATTATCTGGAAAGAATACCTCACAAATGGTGTCATTCGTGGCATCAAAAACCGAAAAACGTGGAAAGAAGATTGGTATGATTATATGGATAAAGATTGTTTTCCTTTCAATCCAACGCCAAGAAGTTTTGTAAAATACATTGAAATTGAAGAGTTAGAAAATGCTTTTGATGTTCCTTCAATAAAAACTGTTCATAATACCAATTTTCAAAAAGGCGGTGTTCCAACGGCGATGCGTTATATGCATTCTTTCTTTGAAGAACGTGTTCAAAATTACAGCAATCACATTTCAAAACCCGAATTAGGTAGAAAAGGTTGTAGTCGATTATCGCCTTATATTGCTTGGGGCAATTTATCTATCAGACAAGTGTATACCAAAGCTTGGGAAATTCATCAACAAGGAAAATTCAAACGTCAGATTTCTAATTTTGCGTCAAGATTACGTTGGCAAGCCCATTTTATTCAGAAATTTGAAATGGAAAGTACAATGGAGTTCATAGCTGTAAATAAAGGCTATCGCAATTTAAATCAAAGAGTCAACGAGAAATATCATAAAGCTTGGATAACTGGAAAAACAGGTGTTCCGCTAGTTGATGCTTGCATGCGCTGTTTGAATACAACAGGTTATTTGAATTTTAGAATGCGTGCTTTGGTAGTGTCGTTTTACACGCATAATCTGTTCCAACCTTGGCAAAATTGCAGTCCGCATTTGGCACAACAATTTTTAGATTTTGAACCTGGAATCCATTATCCGCAAATTCAAATGCAAGCGGGTGTGACTGGAATTAATACGTTGCGGGTTTATAATCCTGTAAAAAACTCTTA
This sequence comes from Flavobacterium sp., assembly GCA_044354955.1. Classification (GTDB taxonomy): domain Bacteria; phylum Bacteroidota; class Bacteroidia; order Flavobacteriales; family Flavobacteriaceae; genus Flavobacterium. Next base: position 3,957 of record JBIKZB010000107.1, read on the forward strand.
CGAACACGACGGTGATGGTACTTTTATCAAAAAATGGGTGCCTGAATTAGCGAATATACCTGTTGCATTTATTCATGAACCTTGGAAATTAACTCCTATTGAACAAATGTTGTATGATTTTGAAGTAGGTCGCGATTATCCTTCTCCAATTGTCAATTTGGAAGAAGCACGTAAATTTTCAAGTGATTTCTTTTGGTCGATGCGAAAAGACGAATCCGTCAAAAAAGACAGCAAACGAATTGTTGAAAAACACACGTTTCAAGATAGAGAAGTGAGTTAGTTTAAATCACGAACTTTCTCAAAATTCAATTCGTTAAAGTGCTGAATAACCACATTTGCCTTTGATAAATCCTGGTTTTTAGAGTGAAAACTATTGTAACCCACACAAAAAATTCCAGCGGAAACTGCGGCTTGAATTCCGTTCGTACTGTCTTCAATTACGATACAATTTTCTTTTGGAGCAATCGATAAACTCGCAGCATGTTCAAAAATAGCAGGATGTGGTTTCGAGTTCGGAAAATCTTCGCCCGAAACAATATGCGTAAAATATTGATGCAAATTAAAACGGGTAAACACTCGGTTAATCGTAACATTGGAAGCCGAAGAAGCTACAATCAACTGAATTCCGTTGGCGTGTAAATCTTTGATTAAATCTTCAACTCCTTCAATTAAATACAAATCTTCTTTTGAATCAAAAGCATCATTAAATAAATGACGTTTACGTAAAACCAAATCTTCTACATTTTCAGATAAATTGAATTGTTCTTTTAATTTTTGAAAAATATTACGTGTAGAATTACCTGTAAACGAAGTATACATTTCATCGGTTACATTGATATTTAATTCTTTAAAATGTTGGTGATACGCATAATGATGCACCGGTTCGGTATCTACAATTACGCCATCCATATCAAAAATTACAGTTTGTATCATTTTTTAATCTTTAAAATCTAAACTTTTTTTGGAACACAGATTTAAGAAATTATTATAATTTTTAAAATTTCTCCAATCTGTTTTCCTAACTTGTTATATCATTGAAAATTAGAATTCAAATTCTCTCCCATCATCGGCTAAAAGTACATTTTCAAAAATAGTTTGTGCTTCTGTTTTAAAAGGTTCGATGGAACCGTATCTTGTGGAATAATGCCCTAAAATCAGTTGTTTAACCTTCGCTAACTTCGCAATTTGAGCGGCTTCTTTTGCGGTGGTGTGTTTGGTTTTTTCTGTATAATGTGCTTCCGAATCTAAGAAAGTGGATTCATGATACAACACATCAACCTCTTTAATAATTGTAATAATGGATTCATCATACACTGTATCACTACAAAAAGCATAACTTTTAGTTGCATCTGGCGGAAACGAAAGTAATTCATTTTCAATCACTTCACCTGAATCTAAAGTTACATTGCCTCCCGATTTAATTTTATCAAAATACACTTTTTCAATTTTGTATTTGTCAACTGCTTCGATATTCAAATGGCGTTTTCCTAGCTTTTCTTGAAACAAGAATCCATTGGTATATATTCTGTGATTTAATGGAATGGTTTTCACAACTACAATATCATCTTCAAAAACCACTTCACTTTCTTTAGATTCTAATTCGTGGAAATACAAATTATACCCCGTAAAGGAGCCCGAAGCACGCAATTGCAACAAGATAATTTCTTTGATTCCTTTTGGACCATAAACGTGTAAATCATTTTCGCGATTTAACAACATAAAAGTTGAAATCAAACCAATTAAACCATAAAAATGATCGCCATGCAAATGCGAAATAAAAATATGATTAATACGTGAAAACTTGATTTTGTGTTTGCGTAATTGCACTTGCGTTCCTTCACCACAATCGATTAGAAATAAATGGTTTTTTATGTCTAAAACTTGCGATGTTGGATTGGTTATAGTTCTTGGAGTAGCTGCATAACAGCCGAGTATTTGTAGTTTCAAGGTTAAAAAGTTTCAAGTTTCAGGTTTCAAGTTTTTCTTCCAACTTCCATCACCCAGCATCCATCATTAAAATCCTAAATCGCGTTCAATTTCGTCCATTTCAATCATATCGTGAGCTTCTAAGACAGATGGAACTACGTTTAAATAATTAGGCACTTTATCAAAATCAATTTCATTGGAAACAATAATCATTGATTTTTTTGCTTTTTTATGCGTTTTAGCTAATTCTTTAAAATGAACTAAATCAGCATTAGCAAGTGTTTTATTGTTAGACACATCCAAAATTAAATTCTGACCTTGAAACACATGATATTCATTGGTGATTTTACCCACAAAAGCTTCCACATTATTTTGTGTGTCTTTGATGATGGTGGTATGCCCTTTTTGATCTACTCTCATTTTGGTGGTATTACTGA
>JBIKZB010000108.1:0-6305 GCA_044354955.1 Flavobacterium sp.
CCTGTTCCAGCAGCCGTAATAGCTTGACGATAGACATGGTCAGCCGCATCACCTGCTACAAATACACCTGCTACATTTGTTTTAGAACTTCCTGGTACATTTACAATGTAACCTGTTTCATCTAATGTAATGAAATCAGCAAAAATATCAGTATTTGGTTTGTGACCAATCGCTACGAAAAATCCAGTTGCTGGAATTTCAGTAATTTCACCAGTAGCTCTATTTTTTGCTTTAACACCAGTCACAACTTGTCCGTCGCCTAAAACTTCTTCCGTTTCAGTGTGCATTAAAATTTCGATGTTTTCTGTCTTTTGAACACGTTCTGCCATAATTTTAGATGCTCTAAATTTATCACTACGAACCAACATCGTTACTTTTTTACATAATTTAGATAAGTAATGTGCTTCTTCACAAGCACTATCGCCTGCTCCAACGATTACTACTTCCTGATTTCTATAGAAAAATCCGTCGCAAACCGCACAAGCCGAAACTCCACCACCTAATTTTAAATAGTGTTGTTCTGATTCTAATCCTAAATATTTAGCCGAAGCTCCTGTAGAAATAATTACGGTTTCTGCGTGAATTTCTATGGTATCATTAATCCAAACTTTATGAATATCTCCAGAAAAATCTACTTTTGTTGCCCATCCATCACGGATATCTGAACCAAAACGTTTTGCTTGCTCTTGCAACTGAACCATCATTTCAGGTCCGGTTACACCTTCAGGATAGCCTGGAAAGTTTTCCACTTCATTGGTTGTGGTTAATTGACCACCTGGTTGTTGTCCTTGATATAAAACTGGATTCATATTCGCTCTAGCTGCATAAATAGCTGCAGTATAACCTGCTGGACCAGAACCTATAATTAAACATTTTACTTTTTCAATTGTATCTGACATAACTTTATTCTTTTAAGAATAGCAAATGTAAGTTTTTAATTAAAATTATTTCTTAAAATTGAATTAGTTTTAATTATGAATGTATAATTTTTGACAATAAAAAAAACCTCCTTGAATAAACAAGAAGGTTTCGTCGGGGTGGCAGGATTCGAACCTGCGGCCTCCTGCTCCCAAAGCAGGCGCGATAACCGGGCTACGCTACACCCCGAATTTGTGAGTGCAAATATATAACTAATTTCTATTGTAGCAAATAAATCAACTCTTTTTTTAAAATAAAATAATTCGCACCAACAACCTATATTTTTTTAGCACTTATTCCCAAAACTTTCTCATCAAAACAAAAAACACATAGAATATTATTTCTATTTTTGCTAAATAATCAACCTTAGAATCTTTATGCTTATTATTGGAATTGCCGGCGGTACCGGAAGTGGAAAAACAACTGTAGTACATCAAATTATGAATGAGTTACCTTCTTCAGAAGTGGGAATCATTTCTCAGGATTCGTACTATAAAGAAACGCATCACTTAAGCTATGAAGAGCGTACCAAAATAAATTTTGATCACCCAAGAGCGATTGATTTTGAACTTTTAGTTGCTCATTTAAAAGATTTAAAGGCCGGAAAAACAATTGAACAACCTGTTTATTCCTTTGTTACTCACGATAGAACAGACGACAAAATCATCACACATCCAAGAAAAGTAATGATTGTAGAAGGTATCTTAATTCTAACCAATCCAGAATTAAGAGATATGTTTGATATTAAAGTTTACGTTCATGCCGATTCAGACGAACGACTAATCCGTAGATTAAAGCGTGACATTGCAGAACGAGGCAGAGATATGGAAGAAGTTTTAAATCGTTATCAAACTACTTTAAAACCAATGCACGAGCAATTCATTGAACCAACAAAAGCTTTTGCAGATATTATTATTCCAAATGATAAATACAATACGGTTGCTATTGATGTAGTTCGTGCTGTAATTAATCAAAGAATCGCTTAAAATGAAAAAAATAAAGAATTTAATTGCCAATTATCCATTCCTAAAATTTTTAGCGAATCGTTATGTATTGGTGTTAATTCCCTTTATTATTTGGATGTTATTTTTCGATAATTATTCTTATTTAGAACACCGTGTTTTAGATAAAGAAATTGAAGGAATTGAGGATAATATTCAATATTACAAATCCGAAATCAAAAAAGACAGCGTAAATATAAAATACCTAAAAAACGATGATCGTGTAGAAAAATACGCCCGCGAAAAATACTACATGAAACGCGAAAATGAGGATATTTATATCATCGAATTTGAAGACGAAAAGAAAGCTGCAACCGAAAAAACAAATAGTAACAATTAAATATATAATTCGTGGCTAACCATAATTTATTTTCCGATTTTGAAGCCGTTTCTTCTAAACAATGGAAGCAACAAATTCAATACGAACTGAAAGGTGCTGATTACAACGAAACTTTAGTTTGGGAAAGTCCAGAAGGTATTAAAGTAAAACCATTTTATCACGCTGATGATTCCGAAGCTTCGGAAACAGTAAATCTTGATGCTATTGTTCCCACAAAACCTTTTGCAATTGTTCAAAATATTTTTGTTCATGATGTTCAAAAATCAAACGCTCGTGCACTAGAAACATTACAAAGAGGAGCTGAAAGTGTTCGTTTTACTTTAGAAAATGATGCCATTTCGATTGAAGAATTGATGCAAAATCTTCCGTTAGAAAACGTGAATTATTATTTCAATTTACCTTTTCTTTCTGTTGAATTTACGAATAAAATCAATGATTTCGCCTCAAAAAACAAAGCTAATATCTTTATTCAAAATGACCCAATCGGACAACTAGGAAAAGATGGAAATTGGTTTGAAAACCTTGAAAAAGATTTTGAAAAGCTAAATATCATCGCTAAAAATTCCCATCCTTTGGAGGGGTGCCCAACGGGCGGGGTGGCTTCATTTTTAACCATTTCAAGCGGAATTTACCAAAACGCTGGTGCGAATATAGTACAACAATTAGCTTACACTTTAGCACAAGCAAACGAATATTTCAATAGAATTCCAGCCATCAACCAACCAATTACGATTGAAGTTGCTGTTGGAACAAATTACTTTTTTGAAATTGCGAAACTAAGAGCAATACGTCTTTTATTCAACACATTAGCATCAGAATACAATCATAATTTTGATTGCCATATCATCGCAACACCAACCAAACGCAATAAAACATTATACGATTATAACGTAAATATGTTGCGTACGACTACGGAATGTATGTCTGCCATTTTAGGTGGAGCCGATGCGGTTGCGAATTTAGCTTACGATGCGATTTATCACAAAGACAACGAGTTTGGCGATAGAATTTCGAGAAACCAATTGTTAGTTTTAAAACACGAAAGTTATTTCGACAAAGTGAACAATCCTGCTGATGGCGCGTATTACATTGAAACGTTAACGGAACAATTAGCCGAAAAAGCATTGGAATTATTCAAAGATATCGAGAAAAATGGCGGTTTGATTTCGCAATTAATCGATGGAACGATTCAAAGAAAAATCAACGAAAGCGCACAAAAAGAACAAGAACTTTTCGATTCAGGGAAAGAAGTTTTATTAGGAACTAACAAGTATCCGAACAAAAACGACCAAATGAAAAACGACTTGGAATTGTATCCTTTCGTAAAACAAAACGCTAGAAAAACATTAATCACACCGATTATTGAAAAACGTTTGGCTGAAAAATTAGAACAAGAAAGATTAGCTTCGGAATAATTTCGTAACTTTCAGAAAAAAAGATCATGGAAGCAATTAGAAGATTTGTAAAAGTAAAAAATCATCAAGTAAACATTACTTTACCTGAAGATTTCAATGCGGAAGAAGTAGAAGTGATTATTCTTCCAACTTCCAAGGAATATCAAATTCCGCAATTGCAAATTGACGAAGTTAGAGAACGAACCGAAAACTATTTAAAAAATCCTTCAATTGGAATTGAATTTGATGACAATACGTTATCTGACGAAGATAAAAAGTTATTAGATTTTAGAGCCAATCAACCGAAAGAAGATTTTATTTCAGCAGAAGAATCAATAAATAGATTGAAGAAAAAGTATGGAATATAAGGTTATTGTTTCTCCATTAGCAATTAATGATATTGAAAAAATCACTGACTTTTATGAAGCTATAACTATTGAAATTGTTGTTAGATTTTTAGATGAACTTGAAGAAGCATACAAAGTTTTAAGTACAAATCCTCATTTCCAAATTAAATATAAATCTTACAGATCAATTCCATTAAAAGTTTTTCCTTTATATTGATTTATGAAATTGACGAATACAATAAAGAAATAAAAATATTAAGTTGCTTTCACACATCGAGAAGCACAAAAAAATACCCAAAATAGTTTTATAACTATGAGAAAAGATATACAACATTTAAAGTTAGAAGTTAAAAGTCAGAAATCAGAAGTTTCTGAAAAACAACACTTCACTACCGCCGAAAACATCGAGCTAAAACCAATTTACACTAAAGAAGATATTTCCGATTTAGAACATCTTGGTTTTGGTGCTGGTTTTGCACCAAATTTACGCGGACCATACGCAACTATGTACGTTCGCCGACCTTGGACAATTCGTCAATATGCGGGATTTTCAACGGCAGAAGAAAGTAATGCTTTTTATAGAAGAAACTTAGCCGCTGGACAAAAAGGACTTTCAGTTGCCTTCGATTTAGCAACACACCGCGGTTACGATTCAGATCATGAACGAGTTGTGGGTGATGTTGGAAAAGCTGGAGTTGCGATTGACTCGGTGGAAGATATGAAAGTACTTTTCGACCAAATTCCTTTAGGGGAAATGTCGGTTTCTATGACGATGAATGGTGCGGTCTTACCAATTATGGCATTCTACATCGTAGCTGCGGAAGAACAAGGCGTTACTCCTAACCTATTATCTGGAACGATTCAGAATGACATTTTGAAAGAATTCATGGTGCGAAATACCTACATTTATCCACCAACGCCTTCGATGAAAATTATTGCCGATATTTTCGAATATACGAGTAAAAATATGCCAAAATTCAACTCGATTTCGATTTCGGGTTACCACATGCAAGAAGCGGGAGCTACTGCTGATATTGAGTTAGCGTACACTTTAGCAGATGGTTTGGAATACATTCGTACCGGTTTAGCAGCTGGAATGGATATTGATACGTTCGCTCCCCGCCTATCGTTTTTCTGGGCGATTGGAATGAATCATTTTATGGAAATTGCAAAAATGCGTGCCGGTCGTATGCTTTGGGCAAAACTATTAAAACAATTCAACCCAAAAGACGAAAAATCATTAGCTTTAAGAACGCATTGCCAAACTTCGGGTTGGAGTTTAACTGAGCAAGATCCTTTTAATAACGTGGCTCGAACTGCGATTGAAGCAGCCGCAGCAGCTTTTGGAGGAACTCAATCGTTACACACGAATGCTTTGGACGAAGCCATTGCTTTACCAACCGATTTCTCAGCACGAATTGCTCGTAATACCCAAATCTTTTTACAAGAAGAAACTAAAATCTGTAAAACGGTGGATCCTTGGGCAGGAAGTTATTACGTAGAAAGTTTAACAGCTGAAATTGCAGAAAAAGCTTGGGCTTTAATTGAAGAAGTAGAAGCACTTGGCGGCATGACAAAAGCCATTGAAGCTGGAATTCCGAAACTACGAATTGAAGAAGCTGCTGCGCGTAAACAAGCGCGTATCGACAGTAGTCAAGATATTATTGTTGGGGTGAACAAATACCGTTTGGAAAAAGAAGATCCGTTACATATTTTGGATGTGGATAACCAAATGGTGCGCAAACAACAAATTGAACGCTTAGACCAAATTAAAGCGACTCGTGATAACGCTAAAGTTGCCGAATGTTTAGCTAAATTAACCGAAAGCGCGAAAAATGGTGGTGAAAATTTACTATCTTTAGCAGTAGAAGCAGCACGAAATAGAGCTACATTAGGCGAAATTAGTGATGCTTTAGAAGTAGTTTTCGGAAGATATAAAGCACAAATTAGAAGTTTTAGCGGCGTGTATAGTAAAGAAATTAAAAACGACGAAAGTTTTGAAAAAGCAAAACAATTAGCCGATGCTTTCGCGAAGAAAGAAGGGCGTCGTCCTCGTATTATGATTGCGAAAATGGGACAAGACGGTCACGATCGTGGTGCGAAAGTAGTTGCAACAGGTTATGCGGATGTTGGATTTGACGTAGACATTGGTCCATTATTCCAAACGCCACAGGAAGCAGCCAAACAAGCGGTTGAAAACGACGTACACATTTTAGGCGTTTCTTCATTAGCAGCGGGACACAAAACCTTAGTGCCACAAGTTATTGAAGAATTAAAAAAATACGGAAGAGAAGATATTATGGTC
>JBIKZB010000109.1:0-6273 GCA_044354955.1 Flavobacterium sp.
ATTAACTGCTTGATATTGCAAAGCAAAAGCAGCTCCTAGGTCAACACTAATACCCTTAAATTCAACACTATCTTTCTTAACATCAAATTGATTAATTGCTCTTTGGTCTCTTGGAATCATATTTTGCATTTGTCCAAAGGTTGTTGATTGAGCCTGTGATACATCAGTAAAACTTAGGGCTGCTATCAGTGCTGATAATTTAATAAATGTTCTCATGATTTTTAAAATTTAATATATGCGTTTTAGTTATAAGTTCGTTATTTGAATTAATTGTATGTTACTTTAAAATCGACTGTAACATCTTTACCTGTTTTAATTGTTCCCATTAATGCTTTAGGAGGCTCAACCCCGTAAAGTGTCATGTCGACTTTTTGTTTACCAGAAAAAATTAATTTTTTTCCAACAAGTTTAACTGTAAAAGTTTGATTGATTCTTTTTGTTGCTCCAGCAATAGTTAAATCGCCTTGTGTTTCTATTGTATAGTTATTATCTGAAACTGTTGTGATTTTAATAACTTTAACTAATTTGAAACTGATGTTTTTGTTTGTAGTACTTTTTAAAGCTTTAAAAGTATTTTTATCCATTCCACTTTTTCCGCTTTTTAATTGCTCGACTTCAACAATAAAATCTAAATTTTTAATTGCTTTTAAATCGCCGGCTTCTAAAGTTACTGAAGCCTTGCCGCTCATTGCTTTTGCTTCTATTGTCCAGTCATGCACGTTTGAAGTTCCATCTACTAATAATTTGCTTTCTGCTAAAACCACTTTAGATTCTTGTGCAACTGAAGTAATAAAATTACATAATACAAATACAAGTGTTAGAATAGTTCCAAACTGTGTTTTTAAATTGCTCATAATACCTAATTTTTAAAATTTATTACTTGTTCTAATTTTATAGTACAAATTTCAGTTTAAAAAAAAAGTTAATACATGACAATTGTCACATTTACAAAAAAATGTTAATATTATTTTAAGAAGTGTTTAATTAGCTCAATAAACTCGGCCTAAGAAATGGTTGAATTATTTTTTTGATATTGGTTCCCAAAAATGTTTTTTAAAATCTAAGACCTGGTTATCTTTAATTCTTATTCCTTCATTTTCAAGAAGTTGCTGCATTAGATTTGTGCCTTCAAAATGATGTTTACCAGAAAGCATCCCTAATCTATTTACGACACGATGTGCTGGAACATCTTCTAAATTATGTGAAGCATTCATTGCCCAACCTACCATTCTGGCAGAACGAGCTGTTCCTAAAGCTTTTGCTATGGCGCCATAAGATGTAACTTTTCCCACAGGAATTTGTCGAACGATTTCATAAACACGTTCAAAAAAGTTATCATTATTTAAAGTTGGTTTGTCCAAAAGACTAAAGGTACATTTTATAAAGCGAAGAAATTGCAACAATTCCGGTTAAAGCAGCAATTAAAAAATTGATGTTTTTTACAATAAAAGTCAGTTTATGCTCAATTAATTTAAAAAAGCGCGCATATAAATAAAAAACAAAATAGGTTCCAATAGCAGCGGAAATTGAAAACAATACAATAGATATCATATCATACTGAAACAAATCTTTTGAAGACATCATTAAACTAGTTAGTGCATACCAAGGAATCGCAAACATATTAAAAGAGGACATTGCCATTCCATAAAAAAAACGATTTCTTTTTTTATCGATTTTAACTTTAATGTTTTTTTTCTTTTTGGCATTAATGCCCATTACAGTGAAGGCTATCGTTAAACCAATAAATATAAAGGTTCCAATTTTTTTTAATCCTTCACTAAAAACAGGGTTAGCATCTAAAAACTTTGCAAAATAGGTTCCTAAAAAACTTTGAACAAAAACCACCACCACTGCTCCAAAAGCAAAGTTGAGCGCTTGTTTTTGGTTTTCTTTAATACTCAATTTGGCAATAGTCATATTTAACATGCCTGGAATAATGATACCTCCTATAGAAATTATCAAACCTAAAAAAATGGCTAAAACAAACGTCATAAATTGATTTTTATCAAAAGTAAGGAACAATTACAAAATGAATGTAACATACATTACTTAATTCTAAACTGAATATAAGTAATTGGCTTGTTAACTTCTAAATATTGACTTTCATAAAATGTTTGAATTCCAGTTACTTCTGCAGGAGCACCTTCATTTTTATAAATATTATGATTCGCATAAAGAACTTCATGTCCTAAACCATGTAACAACCCTAATGTATATCCATGCATAAATTCTGAATCAGTTTTTAAATGCATCAAGCCGCTTGGTTTTAAGATGTTTTTATAGTTCTCTAAAAATGCAGCATTAGTCATTCTATGCTTGGTTCTTTTATATTTGATTTGCGGATCTGGGAAGGTGATCCAAATTTCAGACACTTCATTTTCAGCAAAAATATATTGAATTAATTCGATTTGTGTTCTTACAAAAGCTACATTATTCATGCCTGATTCTACCGCAGTTTTTGCTCCACGCCAAAATCTTGCACCTTTAATATCTATTCCAATAAAGTTTTTTTCTGGAAATCTTTCCGCTAAACCAACAGAATATTCGCCTTTTCCACAACCTAATTCTAATACAATTGGATTATCGTTTTTAAAAAATTCATTGTTCCATTTACCTCTTAATGGAAATTCGTTACCTACAACTTCTTCTCGTGTTGGTTGAAAAACATTGTCAAACGTTTCGTTCTCACTGAATCTTTTTAATTTATTTTTACTTCCCACCTTTAATATATTTTGGGCAAAATTAAGGAAATAATTAGCACTACAAATAATCTTTTAATAATGTTTCAATAACCTTAACAATAGAAATGTTTTATTGCTTTGCAAAAAAGTATTATTTTGAAGAAAAGAAAGGTAGAAGTTGTTGTAATTTCAGATGTTCATTTGGGAACATATGGCTGTCATGCAAAAGAATTGTTAGCATATTTGTCTTCAATAAAACCTAAAATTTTAATTCTAAATGGCGATATTATTGATATTTGGCAATTTAGAAAATCTTATTTTCCCGCAAGTCATTTGAATGTAATTAAGAAAATCATTTCATTAAGTTCAAAAGGAACAAAAGTGCATTACTTAACGGGAAATCATGACGAATTCTTACGAAAATTTACCGATTTACATTTGGGCAACTTAAGTCTTGAAAACAAATTAGTTTTAGAATTAGACGGAAAAAAAGCATGGATTTTTCATGGCGATGTTTTTGATGCGTCAATAACTCAAGCAAAATGGTTAGCAAAATTAGGTGGTTGGGGTTATGACATATTAATCTTGATTAATCGATTTATCAATTGGATATTAGCTAGATTTAACAAAGAACCTTATTCGCTTTCGAAAAAAATTAAAAACAATGTAAAATCTGCCGTAAAATTTATTACTAACTTTGAAAATGTTTGTGTTGAGTTAGCTATTGAAAACAACTACGATTATGTAATTTGCGGTCATATCCACGAACCAAAAATTGAGTTTATGGAAAATGAAAAAGGGGAAACGTTCTATTTGAATTCAGGCGACTGGATTGAAAACCTGACTGCTTTGGAATACAATAACAAAAAATGGAAAATATATAGACATGAGGTTAATAAAGTAACCATAGATGAAGAATATAATTTTGAAAGTGAAAATAAATTAGCTGAACAATTCATTGGTATTCTAAAAAAATAATACTTAAAATACGTTGATTTCACTTTGTATCAATTAATAAGAATGAATAAGAACATACTCATAGCGCCATTAAATTGGGGATTAGGACACGCCACTAGATGTATTCCAATTATAAAAGCTCTTGAAGAAAACGGCTTTGAACCTATTATTGCTTCAGACGGTGTGGCTTTAGCATTGCTAAAAAAAGAATTTCCGCATTTAATTGCTATTAATTTACCTTCCTACAATATTAAATATGCAGAAAAAGGCAAGAACTTCAAATGGAAATTAGCCTATCAAATGCCAAAAATGTTACTTGCCATAAAAAAAGAGAAATCAAAAATTAAAAAAATTATTGAAAATTATGAGATTTCAGGTATTATTAGCGACAACCGTTTGGGTGTTTATTCAGCTAACGTGCCTTCTGTTTTTATAACCCATCAATTAAATGTTCTTTCTGGAAACACTTCTTGGTTAACAACAAAACTTCATTTACGTTATGTTTCCAAATTTAGCACTTGTTGGGTTCCTGATGTTGCTGGGGTAGAAAATTTATCAGGAAAACTAGGACATGTTGAAAAATCAAATAAACAGATAAAATATATAGGTCCATTAAGTCGTATAGAAAAAAAATCGTTGCCCATAAAATATGATCTTATGGTTTTACTTTCAGGACCAGAACCGCAACGAACATTACTCGAGAAAAGATTAACTAAAGAATTAGAAAAAAGTGAAAAGGAAATTCTTTTCGTTAAAGGTGTTGTAGAGCCTACCCAACAAATTGAAAAAAGAAATTCAATTACGTATTATAACTACATGAATTCAGAGGAATTAAACACTGCTTTTAATGAAAGTGATGTGGTTGTATGCCGTTCAGGTTATACTACTATAATGGATTTAGCAAAATTAGAGAAAAAAGCTTTTTTTATTCCTACACCAGGCCAATATGAACAAGAATATTTAGCTAAAAAATTCAAATCAGAAATTATTGCACCTAGCTGTAAACAAGAAAAATTTAAAATTTCTAAACTAGAAAAAATTCATTTTTATAAAGGCTTTAAAAATTTATCTGTTGAGCAAAATTGGAGCGAATTATTTAGTCTTTTCCAAAGTAAATGAAAACTCTGAGCCAACTCCAATTTGACTTTCAACATATATTTTTTCATCATGACCTTCAATAATATGTTTTACGATTGCCAATCCTAAACCTGAACCACCTTCACTTCTAGCACCACTTTTATCAACCCGATAAAAACGTTCAAACAAACGCGGAATATTTGGCTTCGCAATTCCTTCGCCATTATCAGTAATTCTTACAATTATTTTATTTTTTATTAAATCTTCTATACTAACTTCGGTTGTTCCGCCTTTTCTTCCATACTTAATTGAATTTACAACCAAGTTTGTAAACACTTGCTGAATTTTTTCCTGATCTGCCATTACCCAAATTGGCTTGGCATATCGATTATCAAAGGTTAAGGTGATGTTCTTATTAGCGGCTTTCATTTCAAATAAATCAAATACATTCTGAATCAATTCAACTATATCAAATCTTGAAACATCTAAATTAATTTCACCTACTTCTAATTTGGTTATCATATCCAAATCTTTCACAATGTAAATTAACCGTTCAACTCCTTTTTCAGCACGTTCTAAATATTTTGCTCGAATATTTTTATCCTCCATCGCACCATCTAAAAGTGTAAGTAAATAGCCTTGAATGGTAAATAACGGAGTTTTTAATTCGTGGGAAACATTTCCTAAAAATTCTTTACGATATTCTTCTCTAATTTTTAGAGTTTCAATTTCTAGTTTTTTATCTCTGGCAAATTTCTTAACTTCTTTAGTTAATGTTGCCATATCTGTAGTTACTGGCTGATTTACATAGGAGGTAGTTTCTAAAAGTGAAACATCATCATATATTCGCTTTACTTGTTTGTAAATAAAATGCTCCACTCTAAATTGAATAAGAAAGAACGTAGCTCCATAAAAAACAGATGAAAAAGCTAATACAACCAGTAAATTTAATGACTGAATAAAGAAATGATAAAGGAAAATCGTCGCTAAAAAGAAAAGCGTAATATAAACCGACGACTTAAAGGCAAATTTATATGATTTTTTAAATTTTATTTGCATTAAAATTCAATTTTGTATCCCACTCCTTTAATGGTTTTAAAGAAATCGTCTCCTATTTTTTCTCTAAGTTTTCTGATATGAACATCAATTGTTCTTCCACCTACAACCACTTCATTACCCCAAACTTTATCAAGAATTTCTTCTCTTGTAAAAACTTTTCCAGGTTTTGTAGCTAAAAGATAAAACAATTCAAACTCTTTACGAGGTAGAATAATTTCTACACCATCCTTGATGATTTTATATTCTTCGCGATTAATTTCAATATTTCCAACATTTAATGTAGTACTTGTAGAAACTCCTTCAATTCCTTTTAAACGTCTTAACAAAGCTTGCACTTTACTTACTAACACTTTTGGTTTAATAGGTTTTGCAATATAATCATCGGCACCAGCATCAAAACCTGCTACTTGGGAATAATCTTCAGAACGAGCGGTTAAAAAAGTAATAATGGTATCTTGAAGTTCTGGAATTTTTCTGATGTTTTCACAAGCTTCCATCC
>JBIKZB010000110.1:0-6209 GCA_044354955.1 Flavobacterium sp.
CCCTTTTAAAGTTAAATGCTCAATAATTGCAGGAATTAAAATGGTATCTCCCATGCGATATCGCAAGATTTCTCCGTTAACCACCATTTCAAATTGCCCATTAGTACACATAAAAACTGTAAATGCTTGTTTTTTCTTTTTCCAAATAAAACAATCTTGCAAGGCAATAATATTTGTATTAAAGTAAGAACAATTCACAACTGGAATACTAGCATTAACTTCTTCTGTATAATGAATTTTTGAAGGAGTGACACTGTAATTAATAGCTTCTAAAGCTAAATCTGTATGCAATTTCCTTCCTTGTCCGTTAGCATCTACTCTATCCCAATCATAAATACGATACGTAACATCACTTGTCTGTTGAATTTCAGCTACCACAACTCCAGCGCCGATCGCGTGAACAGTACCCGTTTCCAAAAAGAAAACATCGCCTTTTTTTACCGGAGATTCATTCAATAAAGCAACTAGATTTTTATTTTGTAAATGCGATAAATATTCTTCTTGATGGGAATCTTTCTTAAACCCAACCACCAAACGTGCCGATTCATCTGCCTGCATTACATACCACATCTCGGTTTTCCCAAAAGAATCATGACGTTCTTTAGCCAAATCATCATTCGGATGCAATTGAATAGACAAGTCTTCCTTCGCATCAATGAATTTAAAAAGTAACGGAAATTGTTTTCCAAAACGAGTTAGAACTGATTTTCCTAGAATTTCTTCAGGATACAAATCAATAATGTCGTTAATATTTTTACCTTTAAAAGCACCATTATTAACCACACTTATGTCGCCAGGCACGGTTGAAATTTCCCAACTCTCGCCAGTAGTTTCAGAAACTATTGGTTTATTGAGATAAGTTTTCAACTTCGTACCGCCCCAAATACGGTCTTTAAGTATAGGTGTAAAAGTTAAAGGATAAAATTTCATAGTCAAATAATGAATTACAAAGATGCAAAAAAATCTAACGAAATTCAGCTATTAGAAGTCTTACTTTATAAGAAATTATTTTATTTTGATTTCTGTATAGCTTCTAAAGCCTTTGAAATATGATTTTTAGCACTTATACTATCAAAAATATAAATACAATATCCTTTAGCATCAAAAACATAAGTTACGCGCCCAGGTAACAATCCAAAAAGTGCGGTTGGAACCCCAAATAAGCGACGCAATTTACGATCTGTATCCGAAAGTAAAATAAAAGGCAAATTATGTTTTTGACGAAAATTTTGATGCGAACTCACCGAATCACCACTTACACCAATAACTTCGGCACCTAAATCTTGAAAATCTTGATACGCATCTCTAAAACTACACGCTTGTGTAGTACAACCTGGAGTAAAATCTTTTGGATAAAAATAAATTACAACTGGTTTTTCATGAACAAAATCACTTTCAAACGCAGTTCCATCTTGTTTAGTAGCTTTAAAACTTGGTAATTTATCCCCAATTTGAATTGCCATAATTAGTTTCCTTTATAGGTTACAAAGTTTCTAGGAGTTTCATACAAGGTAATTTCTAATTCTTTATCTGCAACAATTAAAACACGAAGTTTATTCCAGATAACATAAGCAATGTGTTCAGCTGTCGGATTCAAATCTTTGAACTCAGGAACATCTTCATTTAAATTTTTATGATCAAACGCTTCTTCAATGTGCTCTTTAATTAAATCCGATAAGATTTTAGTATCAATAACATAACCAGTTTCTTTGTCAACTTCTCCGGTTACCGAAACAATCAACTCGTAGTTATGCCCATGAAAGTTCGGATTATTACATTTTCCATACACTTCTTGATTTTTATCCATAGTCCAATCCTTGCGATACAAACGATGCGCAGCATTAAAATGGGCTTTTCTCGAAACAGTAACTCTCATGGCGATTTAGAATTTAAAAATTTGAATTCAGAATTTTTTTTATATAATTTTTTTAAGATTTAGATTTTTAAAATTTATTGCATTTCTTTAAATCTGTGTTCCTAAAATTGATTTTTACAATTTATGATCTTCAAGATAATGGTAAAACTCATCAAATATTATCTTAAACCAAACGGTATAGACATTTGGATGCAAAATCATATCGTCTTTTATAGCTTCAATAGGCATCCATTTCCAATTTTCTACTTCATCTGGATTAATTACAGGCGCTTCATTGTAGTAACCAATCATCACATGATCCAATTCGTGTTCGGTTAAACCGTTATCAAAAGGCGCTTTATAAATGAAATGAAACAACTCTTTCAATTCGGATTTAAATCCCATTTCTTCAAACAAACGTCGTTTTCCAGCTTCAATATTGGTTTCACCAGCGCGTTGGTGACTGCAACAAGTATTAGTCCATAAAAGCGGCGAATGGTATTTGTGATGCGCTCGTTGCTGTAACATCACTTCATTTTTATCATTTAAAATAAATACTGAAAAAGCTCTGTGCAAAACCGCCTTCTCATGCGCTTCCATCTTATTCATCAGCCCGATAGGCTCATCTTGTTCGTTGACTAATATTACTTGTTCTTCTACCATAGTGTTATAATACTTTTCAAAAATACGAAAAAAGAAAGGATTGGAAACTAGTTTTTGAGTTTGTGATAAGTTTAACTTGTGTTGAATTCTATTTAAAAACGTACATCAAAAACTTAAAAAGAGTAAGTTTTAGCAAAGTGAACGTTTTTTTCACTAACTTTGCAACATTGGTAATGATATTAATTTCCTCTCGCAATACTTTGAATAAAAGTACTTTATAAATTTCTTGTTTATTCCGCTTGTGTATTTTTATCCTTTTACTTTTCAAAATTATATTAATTAAAATTATTTAAAATTTAATGGCTAGACCGCAAGAAACCTTTAACAAAAAAGAACAAGAAAAACTTCGTGCTAAAAAACGAAAAGAGAAACAAGAGAAGAAAGAAGCACGTAAATCAAACCCTAAATTATCGGGAGAAGATTTATATGTGTATGTAGACGAGAACGGTCACTTAACCAGCACACCTCCAGATCCATCTAAAAAAATTATTGTTGATGTAGAAAGCATCGAAATTGGTACTTCAAGAAGAACCGAGGAAGATGAAGCACCAACGGAACGCAGAGGAACAATCGATTTTTTCAATGATTCTAAAGGTTTTGGTTTCATTAAAGCTGTTGAAACAGGAGAAAAATACTTTGTACACATCAGTGGTTTACTAGATGATGTAAAAGAAGGTAACTTAGTAACTTACGATTTAGAAAAAGGCGCTAAAGGCATGAATGCTGTAAACGTTAAAAAAATATAACTATTTATATCCCTCCATAATTAAAATCACAGTGAAAGCTGTGATTTTTTTGTTTAAAGAACCTTTTATTTTGTATATTGGATATCATTTTACAAAACAAAATACTTATGCACAAATTTACTTGGCTATTTATTTTCCTCTCGTTAACCATTCAGGGACAAGACCATATTAAAGATACGAATATTATAACCAAAACCTATTCCCAACGTTGGGAATTAGACAAAGCAGACAAAAAAGGAACTTTTAGATTAATATCGTACAAGCCTATTTATTTAACAGCCGGTAGAATATCAAGTAATCCAAACAAACAACCAAAAAGTGAAAATACAGATTATTCAGCTACAGAAAATGCACCTTATAATAATGTTGAAGCAAAATTTCAGTTGAGTTTTAAAACAAAAGTAGTTCAAGACTTATTTTGGGGAAAAGGTGATATTTGGATAGGATATACACAAAAAGCACACTGGCAAATCTACAATACCGATATTTCTAGAGCCTTTAGAGAATTAAATTATGAACCTGAACTAATTTTTAAATACCCAATACATATTAAATTTTTTAGTGGGCAATTCAAATCTATAGGATTCTCCTTAAATCATCAATCTAACGGAAAAGACCTTCCCGGTTCTAGAAGTTGGAATAGGATTATTTTTCATTCAGGATATCAAATTAACAATTGGATCATCACTTTAAATCCATGGATAAGAGTACCTGACGATGAAGATGAAAACCCTAAAATTACCAAATACATAGGAAATGGAGAATTAAACATCGCCTATACCTATAACAAACATCAATTTTACTCAATCATTACACATCCATTTGCAAGTTTTGAACGTGGAAGCATTCAACTGAATTATGTTTTCCCAATAAAAGAGCACTTAAGAGGGCAAATTCAAGCATTTGAAGGCTACGGAGAAACCATGATTGATTACAACCACAGACAAACTACGTTAGGAATAGGAATTTCTTTTGCTGATTGGTAGAAATTTAAACTTGTAAACTTTCAGCAATTTTCAAAGCACATTTTTCACCATCAATAGCCGCTGAGATAATTCCACCTGCATAACCAGCGCCTTCTCCACAAGGATACAAACCTTTTATCTGAACGTGTTCCAAGGAGAAATTATCTCTTGGAATTCGCACTGGAGATGACGTTCTACTTTCTGGAGCATGTAAAATGGCTTCGTTTGTCATGTAGCCTTTCATCGCTTTTCCGAATTGTATAAAACCTTCACGCATGATTTGCGATAAAAATCCAGGAAAAACCTGACCCATTTCTACCGAAGTTGTACCGGGAACATAAGATGTTTTTGGAATATCCTTTGAAACTTTGTTTTGCGTAAAATCAATCATTCGTTGTGCTGGAACTTTTTGAGTTTGACCCGCCAAATGCCATGCTTTTTGTTCAATGGCTTTTTGAAATTCCATTCCGGCTAACGGACCGAATTTTTCATAAGGTTTGAAATCTTCTAATTTCAACTCTACTACAATTCCAGAATTAGCTGTTGCTTGATCACGTTTTGAAGGTGACCAACCATTCGTAACTACTTCACCAGGAGCGGTAGCACAAGGTGCAATAACACCACCCGGACACATACAAAACGAATACATACCACGACCATTCACCTGTTTTACAATGGAATAGGGTGCTGGCGGTAAATAATCGCCTCTAAAATCGCAGGAATATTGAATTTGGTCAATTAATTCTTGTGGATGTTCTGCGCGAACTCCTAGTGCAAAAGGCTTTGCTTCAATATGAACGCCTTTTTTATGCAACAATTCAAAAATATCTCGTGCCGAATGTCCAGTAGCTAAAATCACTTTATTAGATGAGATGACATCACCATTTTGAACCACAACACCTTGCATTTCGCTGTTTTTAATTACGAAATCAGTCACACGAGTTTCAAACAACACTTGCCCGCCACATTCGATGATTTTCTCTCGAATATCTTGAATAATTTGTGGTAATTTATTGGTTCCAATATGCGGATGAGCTTCTACCATAATATCTGGCGTAGCTCCAAAACCTACTAAAAGCGCTAAAATTCTATCAATATCGCCACGTTTTTTAGAACGGGTATATAATTTTCCATCCGAATACGTTCCTGCGCCACCTTCACCAAAACAATAATTGGAATCTTCATTTACGATATGATCCACATTAATCGCTTTTAAATCGCGACGACGACCACGAACATCTTTTCCTCGTTCTAAAACGATAGGTTTTAAACCTAATTCAATTAATTGTAAAGCAGCAAATAATCCAGCTGGACCTGCTCCTACTACAATTACTTCTTGTTTATTGGCAACATTTGGATAATCAGGTAATTCTATTTTTTGCGCTTTATATTCTTCTCCAACCAAAAAAACATTCGCCTTAATATTCATTTTAATAGCTTTCTGACGCGCATCGATAGAGCGTTTTAGAACATCTACTTTTTGAATTTCATTTGGGCTAACCTGAAATAACTTAGCAACATGTTGGGCTAACAAACTTTTGTTTGCCGCTACTTCGGGTGAAACTTGAAATTGAAATTCGCGTGGCATAAATTAGTTTTAAAAATGAATTATTTTGCAAAAGTAATCATTTGAAACTATTTTTTAGATGCAAATGCTCGCAAAGCAAATGAAGCCAACCAATGTTCACCTTCGTAATTTCCATCCACAATGGAAGGTAATGAAAAAGACAAATGAGCATCTGCCATTGGTTTCAAGTGAGAAAATTGTTTTGGATATTGTTCAATCAAATCGTACATATTCCAAGCTCTACTAAAATTAAGTCCATCTAAATGCACTAAATGTCCATCGGATCTATCTGACACTTTTGCTACTTCCCATTTCCATTTTTTAGAGAATAATTGAGGTGCAAATTTTTTAACCCATGGAATAAACTCATTTTGAGGAAGAATTCGTTGCATTATGGCTACTTCTTCCATACA
>JBIKZB010000111.1:0-6208 GCA_044354955.1 Flavobacterium sp.
TCTCAAATCAAACCACATTCTCCGCCTCAAACAACAACTTAATATTCTCGTACGAGTTCTCTAATAAAAACTTAATATCCTTTGGATTCACCCATTCCACAAGTTCTATGCCTTCATCGGCTTGGCCTTGTGGCGTGCCTTCAAATTTGGTACGCATTTCAAACCATTGGGTAATTTTTAGCTTGTAGCGACCATTGCGTTTGAAAATGTGGTAGGTTTTTTGGAGTTTATCTGCAATTACTAATCCGTTAACACCTGTTTCTTCCTCAACTTCGCGCATAGCTGTTTCTTCAATGGTTTCGTTTTTTTCGGTGCCGCCTTTTGGTAAATCCCATTTGCCGTTTCTGAAAATAAAAAGCACATCGCCATCTTTGTTATAAACCAAGCCACCACCCGCTTTTTCTACAGGTAATTTCGCACGAAGTGTTTTCATGATTAACTTTTCATCGGGATGATACAGAAACGCTTTCTGAATTTTATGCTGAAAAATTTTAACAATCAACTTCTTGATATCAACACTTTCTAATAAAAAAAGTTTGAAATCAGTTTCTTTTTGCACTTCATTTGTCAAAAAAAGTGGCTTATCGTTCACAAAAACTTTATACATTTGCAATATGATTTTTAATAACAACACAGCGCAACAAACAGCCGAATTGCTTTTACAAATAAACGCAATTAAATTAAATTCTAAAAATCCTTTTACGTGGGCTTCAGGCTGGAAGTCTCCGATTTATTGTGATAACCGCATAATCCTTTCATTTCCAGCGGTTAGAAACTATATTCGTGATGAATTTGCCAAACATATTGAAGAAAAATTTGGTAAACCCGACGTTATTGCAGGCGTTGCAACGGGTGCGATTGGCATTGGAATTCTTGTTGCAGAAGCAATGGGACTGCCTTTTGTATACGTTCGTCCAGAGCCAAAAAAACACGGAAGACAAAACCAAGTGGAAGGTTTCTTGCAAAAAGGACAAAATGTGGTAGTCGTAGAAGATTTAATTTCAACAGGCGGAAGTAGTTTATTAGCAGTTGAAGCTTTACGAAACGAAGGCGCTAACATCAAAGGAATGGCAGCCATTTTTACGTATGGTTTTCCAGTGTCAAAAGAACGTTTTGAAGTAGCCAATTTGGATGTTTTTACATTAAGTAATTACGAAAACTTATTGCAAAAAGCGGTTGACAAACAATATGTTTCAGAAAATGAATTAGCGACATTAAGTGCTTGGAACGCTAATCCTGCTGAATGGAACGTAGAAGTTTAATTTGAAAGAAAATAGAAATTAGTCGGTATAACTTGAAACTTTAAACCTGAAACTTTAATAAATAAAAATATATGAACTTAGAAAGTCCAAAAGTAAACGTAGCAAAATCGGCTGAATATTTATTCAACGCATTGAACGACGTAAAGAATTTCGAGAAATTAATGCCTGAAAATATCGCAAAATTTGAAGTAATCGATGAAAATTGCTTTGAATTTGGTTTAAAAGGAATGCCAGAAATTAAATTGGTAAAAAAAGGTGGCACTCCAAACTCACAAGTTGTTTTAGGAGCAGCTTCAAGTAAATTACCGTTTACTTTAACAGCAAACTTAACCGAAGTAAACGATACAACAGATGTACAATTAGCTTTTGAAGGTGATTTTAACCCAATGATGGCAATGATGATCAAAGGACCTATAACAAAATTTATTGAGACATTGGCTCAGAATATGGGGAAATTGTAGTTTCCTGAATAACTTATTGAACACGAATTACATGATTTAATTGATGTAATTCGTGTTTTTTTATGTTTTATTGAAAACTGAATTTCACCTGCTTAATTATATGTTTGCAATAGAAAATTGTTTAATTTTTTATGATTTTTTTTCAAAAAAAAGATATAAGTAAAATCTTGTTTTTGGTCAACTAAAACTGCTCGAAATACTTTTTCTCTTATCTCTCTGCTTTTGAACATTTATAATTCATTGATTATTATGACTGAATGAATAAACAAATGAAAAAGAAAATCATAATGTAAAACCTTTAAGTTAATATCATTTAGAAATATTAAAATTAGTTAAATCACTATTTTGAAACCTGAAAATTTAAAGTAAAACTATTTAATAAGTAAAAAACTAATCGTTAGAAATAATAAAAAATGTAAAGTTTTTCATAAATCAAAATTTCAAAAAAAAATGGAAAAAAGAAATTTTTTATAAATATTTTCTTAATAACAAAACCCTAAAGTTTGAAGTTTATTTTATCCAATCCGCAACCCATTTGCAACTAGAATATCAGAAGTCAGCAAAACAATATCGTTCTCTTCTCCTACCGAACCCAAAACTAAACATTCGCTCATAAAATCGGCAATTTGTTTCTTGGGAAAATTAACCACCGCAATGATTTGTTTCCCAATCAAATCTTCTTTAGTATAACGTTTGGTTATTTGAGCAGATGATTTTTTAATTCCTAATTCCAAACCAAAATCAATCGTCAATTGAAACGATGGTTTATTAGCTTTTGGAAAATCTTTTACTTCTAAGATAGTTCCTACTCGCATCTCAACCTTTTCAAAATCGTGCCAAGTTATCATATTTATAAAATAAAAAAAGTACGAGGGTGTCTAAAAAGTCTTGATTTGTCAAGCTGAACTTGTTTCAGCTTCTAAAATATATAATTTTAAACTAGATTCCGAAATAAATTCGGAATGACAAACACTAACTTTTTGGAAACCCTCATACCTAGAGTATAAGTTAATAAATTTTTATTTTTTGGGCTTTACTTTACAAGTATTAACACCTAACAAAGTATAAAGCGGACAAAATTGAACCGATGCGGTAAAAACCATAACGGCTCCAACCCCTAATGCAACCCATTTAAAAGTACCTTCTAACATACCTGAAAGACCTAAAATTAGTGCAATCACACCAAGCATAACTCGCAAAAAGCGATCACCTGTTCCTACATTTTTTTTCATAATCTAAGTGTATTAAATTTATTTTACTGTTGGTTTATTCTCACTTTTCCAATTGGTAATTCCGCCTTCTAAATCTGTAATGGTTTTAAATCCTAATTCCTTTAATCTCGCAGAAGCTTTAGCACTTCTTCCACCCGATTTACAATACACCATAACTGGTTTTTCTTTGTCTAAACTTGCTACTTTCGCATCAAAATCATTAGCCGTAACATCAATGTTTATTGCATTTTCTATATGGCCTTCACTAAATTCTTCTGAGGTACGAACATCAATTAACTGAATATTTGGCTCAGTAATTTTTTTCTCATACTTAGCAACATCTATAACTTGAATCCCGTCAGAATGATTCTTTAAACAAGAGGTAAATCCTATGAATAGGAACAATAAAACCATTACTTTTATTTTCATATTTTTCTATTTTTATTTTGAATTAAATATACAAAAAATTAATTCAAATAGGAACTAATTATTTGTGTTAAATCTTTAGCGCTCAACACTCCCGATTGACGCCATAACAACTTACCCGTTTTAAATAACATAAAAGTTGGCACACCACGAACCATAAAATGACCCGCTAAATCTTGATGTTGGTCTACATTTACCTTTATAATTTTAACAGCTTCTTTTAAATCTAATTTAACTTCTTGCAATATGGGCGACATCATTTTACAGGGTCCGCACCATTCTGCATAAAAGTCAACTAAAACCAAATCATTCCCGTTAATGATTTCATTAAATTTTGCATTCATATCTTCATTTTTACCTTTTCAAAGGTACAATATACCCTTTATCTTATCTGTAATATTTGTTACATAAAAGCAACATGATAAATATCATTTTTTATTATTTCCAATCAAACTAAGTTTGTATTGTGCTAAAAATCTATCATTATGTCAGTCTCTATAGTCCAAAAATATAATGTTCCCGGACCCCGTTATACCAGTTACCCAACAGTTCCTTACTGGGAGGAAGAAAAATTCCATTTAGAAGATTGGAAAAATACTCTTTTACAATCTTTTAAAGAATCAAATGCCTCTGAAGGAATTAGTTTATATATTCATTTACCTTTTTGCGAAAGTTTATGTACGTTTTGTGGCTGTAATAAAAGAATCACGAAACGTCATGAAGTTGAAGACCCTTATATTACGGCAGTTATTAAAGAATGGAGATTATATTGTGATTTATTTCCAAGAAAACCCATCATACGTGAAATTCATTTAGGAGGTGGAACGCCAACATTTTTTTCGCCTGAAAATTTAGAACGTCTAATTAATGGAATCGTGCAATATGCAACAATTGCAACTGAACATGAATTTAGTTTTGAAGGACATCCAAACAATACTTCAAAAAAACACTTACAAACTTTATATGATTTAGGATTTAGAAGAGTTAGTTTTGGAGTACAAGATTATTCTATAGAAGTTCAAGAGGCAATTCATCGCGTTCAACCTTTTCATAATGTGGCAAAAGTTACGTTTTGGGCAAAAGAAATTGGTTACACTTCAATTGGACACGATTTAATATTTGGGCTTCCATTCCAAAGTTTAGAAGCTATAAAAGACACCATAGATAAAACAAAATCATTGCAACCAGATCGATTAGCATTTTATAGCTATGCACATGTGCCTTGGATTAAAGGGAACGGCCAACGTGGATTTAAAGACGACGATTTACCTAAAGACGACGAAAAACGTATGTTGTATGAAGAAGGTAAAAAACAACTTGCACAAAACGGCTACCATGAAATTGGAATGGATCACTTTGCATTAGAAAACGATAGTATGTTTATTTCATTTAAAGAAGGAAAAATACACCGTAATTTCATGGGCTACACCGCTTCTAAAACACAACTAATGATTGGACTTGGCGTTTCTTCCATTAGTGATAGTTGGTACAGTTTTGCGCAAAACGAAAAAACATTAGAAGATTATTATACCCATTTAGCCGAAGACCAATTACCTGTTTTTAGAGGACATTTATTATCGGCTGAAGACTTAATAATCAGAAGACATATTTTGAATTTAATGTGTCAGTTTACCACTTCATGGAAAGACAAAGCGTTAGATTTTCCTGAATTATCGTGCGTTTTGGCAAATTTAGAAGAAATGCGTGAAGACGGTTTACTCACAATTCAAGATGATACTATAACAGTAACCGAAAAAGGAAAACCTTTTGTTCGTAATATTTGTATGGCATTTGATTTAAGATTAATTAGAAAAGCCCCAGAAACCAAGTTGTTCTCAATGACGATATAGTGTAACCTAAAAAAAACTATTCATAACGAATATAAGCCGGCTTAGACAACTGAAAATCGTATAAAGTCAAATTGTTATTTTCAAAGGAGTTGATTTTCATGATATTGTCGCCTTCGAACGGAATGGTGGGATAATATGAAAATGAAATTTGAAAACTATTGAAAACTAAAAAATCATTATTGATTAATGCTCCAATACTAAATTTTGAGTATACTTTGCTTGAAAGTAACGCATTTTCACCAGCAATAGAACCTAATGTTACATTACAATAAGGACTAAAGCGGAAACCATACCAACTTCCAGGAATATACGATTGCGTTTGAAAAGAAACACTCCATTTTTGAACACCATTTAAACGACTATTAAACCCTGGCAAACCATCACTTTCTAATAGATTTAAACGATCTTTAAAAGAAGCGTCACGATTATTTCCACAAATAAAAGTTGGTTTAATAAACTGTCTGAATCGCCAACTTCCAACATGTAAAAGTGGACTAAAATAATTTAATCCTAATTTAAAAGTAGTTTGTTCAGTTGAACCCGAATTATAGAAACTTCCCCACTCGGCAATTCCACTAAAGTAACCCATTTTAAATTTTTTACCATACGAAACACTAATACCTGAATACATTCTTGAAGTGCTGTTCTTTTCTTGGTGACCAATAATCAATGCAATATTTTCTCCATAAGGAATATCCTCCTCAATTTCAAAATTGAATAAAAAGGTGTCTTGATAGAACTTTTGTTTTGAAAAACCAATCATTCCTACCCAATTTTTCTCTTTTGAAAAATATAAACTTGGGTCTAAAACAACATCGGGTTGGTGTCCAAAATTCTTTTGATTGTAGGTTAGTGCCAAAACCAAATTATTAAAATAACGATTAGGATTAGATTTAGAGTTGATCTTAAAAGCTCTTCCATACCAATATTCCTGAAAATCATATGAAATAACTTGCGGATTAAGCAAATCATCCACTGGAAATTGTTCGGTTTGCATA
>JBIKZB010000112.1:0-6163 GCA_044354955.1 Flavobacterium sp.
AACTAAAATCTTTAAGCACAACAATCCCCATTAATGTTATTTCTAATTCAAACGGAGAACTTTGGGTAATTATAGGAACGGATTCTGGTTTTGAAGCAACAACTACAATTTATTACAACCAAATTACTGTAAATATAAAATAAACCACACACAACATCGGTTTGGCAATATGGCGGCTGAAGTACTTCTATGAAAAATTTGTGCAAGGTTCAACTTTAGGATTTCTATTGAACTTTTGTGCTAAAAATCCGCCACATCGCCAAGCCGAAAAACGTTAAAATCAAAACTAAATAGCTGTTTATGGCTACTCGCCATTTTTAAAGTATAAAGAAAAAAATCCGCTCTTCAGCGGATTTTTTTATTCTGTTGGTCCCTCCCAATTAGAAAAGCCACCTAGTAAATTAAAGGTGTTTTCAAAACCTAATTGTTCCATGGCGTTACAAGCGTTGGCACTACGTACACCGGCCGCACAATACACATAGTAGTTTTTCGATTTATCTAACTCCTCTACTCTATAAATAAAACCTTGTCCTTTATAAATGTCGATATTTATTGCGCCTGGAATATAACCATCGTTAAATTCATCTTCGGTACGAACATCTACTATTACACCGTTTGCATCTTGCAAAAACTGGCTCCACCACGTATTTTGATCTAAATTTGTCATCTTTATTTTTTTTTCAAAAGTACCATCAAAAAATACAATTTTAAAACTTTAACAAAAATTTATTAAACATTTGTACATACAAATAAAATTATTACTACATTTGTACATACAAATTTTACAATAACAAATGAAAATAGAAGAAATCATAAAACCAAATACTCCAATGGCAATGGAAAAGAAAACATTACTTAATGTGATGTATACTGAAAATGTCATTTCGGAAAAGTTTAATGAGCTATTAAAACCATTTGACCTTTCCCCTGAACAATTTAATGTATTGCGCATTTTAAGAGGTCAGAAAGGAAAGCCTGCAAATATGTGTATGATACAAGAACGCATGATTGCGAAAACGAGTAATACCACACGTTTAGTAGACAAGTTGTTAATTAAAGAATTAGTGCTTAGAGAAATTTGCCCCATCAATCGAAGAAAAATGGAAATCACCATCACCGAGAAAGGTTTGCTATTATTACTTCAATTAGATCCCTTAGTTGAAGCTCATGAGCGCTATTTTTCAAAAAATTTGACTACTGCAGAATTAGAATTGTTAAACGAATTATTAGAGAAATTTAGAAATTAATTATAAAAATTGCTATGAATACATTTATTGAAAATCAAAATTGGCGTTATGCCACCAAAAAATTCGATGCCACGAAAAAAGTATCTGCATCAGATTTAGAAACTTTAAAAGAAGCGATTCAATTGAGTACTTCTTCTTATGGACTACAGTTATATAAAGTATTTATTATTGAAAATCCAGAAGTTAGAGCAAAGTTGCAACCTGTTTCTTGGGGACAATCGCAAATTGTAGATGCTTCTCACCTATTGGTTTTTGCTAATATTGTAGATGTTCAAGAAAATCATATTGATGAATATGTTCAAAACATTGCTACTACAAGAGGGTTATCAGTGGAAGATTTAAAAGGTTATTCTGACTTTATGAAATCGAAAATTGTACCATTACCTGTAGATAAAAAATCGGTTTGGACATCAAAACAAACTTATTTAGCGTTAGCAAACTTAATGAATGCTGCAGCTGAACTTAAAATAGATGTTACACCAATGGAAGGTTTTGAACCTGAACAATACAACGAAATTTTAGGATTAAACGCTTTAGGATTAAACGCATCATTAGTTGCAGCTGTAGGATATCGTCATGAAGAAGATGCAACCCAACATTATGCAAAAGTTAGAAAATCAAAAGAAGAATTATTTACTACTATTTAATATTAATTAACACTTAAACATTTTTAAACATGAAAAATTTCAAATCAATCGCTTTAGCTCTTGTAGCTTTCGTATCATTCGCAACTACTGCACAAACAAAAAAAGTAGATGCTGCAAAAAGTACTATTAACTGGGTTGGTAAAAAAGTAACTGGCGCACACGAAGGAACTATTGCTATTAAAGAAGGAAATTTAGTATTTAAAGGAAAAAAAGTTGTAAACGGTAACTTTATTGTTGACATGACAACTATCAATACAACTGATTTATCTGGAAAAGGAAAAACAAACTTAGATGGACATTTAAAATCTGATGATTTCTTTGGTGTTGAAAAATTCCCAACAGCTACATTAGTTTTCAAAACTATTGGTGAAAAAGGTAACGGAGTTTATGCTGTAACTGCAGATTTAACTATTAAAGGAATTACACACCCAATCAAATTTGAATTAACAGTTGCTGGAAACTCGGCTACAACAACTTTAAAAGTTGACAGAACTAAATATGATATCAAATACGGTTCAGGTAGTTTCTTTTCTGATTTAGGAGATAAAACAATTAGCGACGAATTTGAATTAACTGTTAAATTAGCGTTCTAATAATTTGGGAAACTTTGCTATGAAAAACAAAAAGCCTTGAAATTAAATTTCAAGGCTTTTTTGTTTACTACTTTATGCTACAATTTAAGGCAATGTAATTTCTCCTATAAACAACGTCCAAACTTCTTTTTTGGACGATCCAAACGTTTTAATTACGGGTTTAAATCCTATTTTTTGGAAATACAGTAATTCTTTAGATTTATCATTTTGAATAAGTGTAAGTTGATACTGCGTAGTCCAATAATCAAAACCTACAATCGAATTTTCATAATTGGAAACGGAAAATGAGTAATTCTTATTCATTATTTTTTCAATTAAATCAGGTAATGAAATAGCATTATTTTCAGTTGAAGTAAAATCGATAACCATTACTTTATCACTTTCAAATAAACTATAAATACTGGTTTTAATTTCAGCTTTTAAAGTTTCCGATGTGGATTCACTTGATAATAAAGTCAAATATTGGTAATAATCTTCCACTTTTAAAGTAGCACTTTCCTGATATGCTTTTACTGAAGCTATTGTAAAATTAGCTTTTATTGCCGTAGACGCAGACGTATTTGCATTTTGACTAAATAAGGAAAATGTAAATAGTAAAAACATCAAAAGGAAACTTCTTGTAAACATCTTATTCTTGTATAATTCGTATAAATTTAATTTCATCTTTATCATTACTATGAATATCAATCACTTTCATTCGCTTCAAAGCAACACTTGGCACAATCAATTTTTCTGAAAATTCTTGCTTGTTGAAATATTCAATTCCCAAATCGTTTTTAAGCATTACCAAAACTTCTAAATCATCTGCTAAAATCTTTTGCAATTGTTCTTTTCGGGTTTCCCAATCTTTAATATCTGATTTCATAAAACCCTTTAACATCATTGCATAATCATCAGGCTGTAATGTAATGGCATTGGAATTTTCTTTTCCAACCACAATAGTTTTGTCTTTATAATACGGACTTTTCAAAACAATTTTCGCACTGTCTTTAGTTGTAATCTGAATTTTAGAATCAACCATTTCAATTGGAGTTTCCACATTATTTTCAATCATTACGACTTTAACTTCCTCGCTGTTGATTTGCTCTTCGGTAAACGCATTTTTCACTTCAATGGTTTGTACTTCTTCCCTTTTCAAATAACGATATGAAAAAAATCCTATCAAAAACAAACCTATAAAACCAAGACTAAAAACAACATTATAATTTCGTTTTGGTTGAACCACATTTGGAACCACTTCTTGTTTCCATTTAAACACATATTCATCCCAACCCGAATAACCGACCAATTGCGATAAAATATCCAACATATCTTTTCGAGGCAATTTATCATTGGTCTCAACTTTTAAATGCGTATAAATCCATTTTTCGCTAACCGTTTGTTTTACTTGAACGGCTATCAAATCAATTAAATTTTGAATGTCTTGCGAACTAAACGTTTTCCAATTTCCCTCAAAATAAGGATACTGCTTCTGATACGTCAAAAGCACATCGTTTTTAAGTTTATGAAATACGTCTATTAGATTCATGTTTGTTTGGGTCAAAAGTAAGTGATTGCAAATTTTTATTTACTGTAAAACCACTGTAAATGTAGCGAAAAAACTTTACAGCAACAGGAAAGTGGTTTTGCCAACCGTTTTTCTTTTTTCGAAAGTATTATTGCAGTCAAATCATTAAAAATATAAAATTATGAAAACACAAGTTTCTTATTTAAACGGAAAAATCAACTGGATTATTGTAGCTTTAGTTTTGACATTTAGTGTGGCTCAAGCTCAAATTAGCGGCAATCAAGTCTATGGAAATAATCGCTACAACGAGAACAATTACAATCAGAATGGTTTGCCTAATAATACGGTTGTTTCTATCAATGACAATCATTTAACAGTTACCGTAAAAATGTTGCTAAATAAAAAAGCTGACGGATTTGTAATCACATTGGGATTGAATCAAGAAGACGAAACGGTTTCGGGTTGTAGCAAAAAAATAAATGCTCGAATTGATGGATTTTTGGACAAAATAAAAGCATTGGGAATAAAAAAAGAAAACTGCTACATTGATTTTATTTCGCAAACCAAAATTTATGATTTCAATGTTAATTTAGAAACCGCTCAGCAAATTGACAAAGGATTTGAAATCAAAAAGAACATCATTATTACGACTTCCAATGCCAATAGTTTAGAAAAATTAATTGCGATAGCTTCCGATTTTGAAATTCACGACATCATAAAAGTGGATTATTTTAATAATGACACCAACGCGATTCACAATTCACTTTTTGATGAAGCCTTAGTTTTAGCCGAAGCAAAAAAAATCAGATACATGAAATCATTTGGAAAGCGAATTATTGGTACACCAACAGCAACAGAAGAATTTGCAACGGTTTTCCCAAAAACACAATACAAAATGTACCAAGCTTTTGAATCGGCAGAAATTGAAACCAATCACAACAACAGAAATCAATATCTAAAGAAAATCGCTCGAAAAAACAAAACCTTCTACTACGACGGAATTTCTACAGCAGGTTTTGATAAAGTCATTAATCCCAATCAAATCGAAGTTGGTATTCAATATGTAGTAACACTTACGATGACCTATAAAATTGATACTTCGATTTAAGTAGTTTATTCCATAAAAAAAGCCTTGAAATTAAATCTCAAGGCTTTTTTATGTAAAAATTGTCAGTACGTTCTATTATTTAGACCATTCAGCAATACTATCTTTATTCATTTTTTCATAATCACCGTTTCCTGCTTTCACAGATAACGCTAAAGATTCTTTTGCAGTTGCAATAGCTCCTTTTTTGTCACCTGATTTTGCTTGAATTAACGATTTTAATCTTAAATACCAAAACGGGACATCTTTGTCTTTAGGTGAATTTGAAATTGCACTATTAACCCAAGATAAAGCTTTTGTCATATCTCCGTTAGTTTGATAAAAATATTGAGCAGCAGAAAAATAATCACCCGCAGAAGGACCTGCTAATGTTTTTTCAATACTCTTCATTGCAGTATCTTGCGTAGGAACAGTAAATGGAATTGCAACCATTGTTCTTTCCCAAGATAATTCAATTAATCCTGAATCATTTGTAAGATTATTTAAGAAAATAGAAAGTGATTCTACAGATTTATTTAATGTTTCTGGTTTTACAGTAACTCTCAAAGCTACATTAGATTCGTTCCAATTTTCAGGTAAACCCCAATTATTCGTGTCAGTATAAAAAATAACATCCCAGCTATCTGCTTTTGGAAATGTGAATAAAGCATATTTACCTTTTTTCAAATCTTTTCCACCCACTTTTACATCTTCGCTGAATGAAATAGTAGTATTTGCATTTGCTCCTGTTCTCCACATCTTTCCAAAAGGTACTAAATCACCATATACGGTTCTTCCTTTTGCACTTGGTCTAGAGTATTCAACTTGTACTGTAGTTAATCCAACAACTTGTTCAATTTTAGCTAATGGACTAGATTGAGGCGTCTTAACTTGCGCTTCCATAACAAAATTGGCTATTACTAAAGCCAACATAACAATAATTTTTCTCATAGGTTTTGATTTGATGACCAAATTTACAAATTGTATTAGAATCAAATGTTAATATAAACTTAAATGAATTATTTTTTGTTTAATCATTTGTAATTTTTGTTAAACAATTTTATATCTTTACAAAAAAAAGCAAT
>JBIKZB010000113.1:0-6100 GCA_044354955.1 Flavobacterium sp.
CACTTCGATTTGGTCTTTTTCTTTTACTTTTTCTACATCGCTAGAGGCTTGATGTACACCAATAGTTGTAACATCTAACTTTTTTTGAAAATAGTTTTGTGTAATCTTAATTTTTTGGACTTTATTAGGATTCAACAAAGTGTTTTTGGTGGATAACAATCCATAAGATAAAATAATAGCTTGCTTACTTTTTTGAATAGTAAAATCGAAATATTTTAGAATGGTACGAAATAAGTTTACTATCAAAATTAACACAATAAAAATCCCTACAACTATCATAAATGAAGTAATATTAGGCAATGCATCCAAATAGTGTGTTACTTCATCTTCGTTGATTACATCTGTGTTTAACTGTTGTAGATTTTCAATAATTGTTGTAAAAAAAACAAAAATTAAAGCAAAACTTTTGATGTAATTTGATGTGAAACCAATCTTTACCAAACTCAACAAACCAATTTTGATAAAAGAAGACGGACTTTCTTCAATAACAACTTTTTCAGAATCGACAATCGTTTCTTGTTGCGAATGATTGATTAATCGTTCTTTTAGAATGGTTGCTAATTCATGAGAAATAGCACTAATAGACGCTTCTTTTTTATCGCTTCCTGCCGTATCAATTTCTAGTTTATAAACCCCTACTAATCGCTGAATTAAACTTTGATTAATGTTAACTTGCTGAATTTTATGTAATTGTATCGTAATTCTCGTTTTATTAAAAACACCTTTTTGAATTACAAATTCGTTATTTTCTTCATCTATATGAAATGTAAAAAACAAATACTGTAAATAAGAAATTACTCCTATCAAAACAACAGCCGCTGCAATACTACCGAAAAAAATAATTTTATTTAAGGAATCAAATCGTACTATCCAAAGAATCAACATCGGCCACAAAGCACGAACCGTCTTCTGCAAGGAATTGGCAAACATTACCAAAATTCCAGGAAGCGATTGACGTTGTGGTTGTGAAAAATCGACTAAATTATTCATTTTCAGTTGTTAAAAATGATTCGTTTGATTTTGATTCTAGGACTTCTTCCACTTTAGGAGGATTTATTTTTTGAGAAACTAAATTTTTAATACTTTGAGCATCAGACAATAGCAACCCTGGAATTTCTAAATCGGAACTACTCCCTCCAGCAGTAAATAATTCGATGGAAGCCAAACCTAATTTTCGAGATATAAACCCTTGATGCAAAGCTACATGTTGCACTCTATTAAAAGGAATAATTGTAGTAGTTTCAGAAATTAATCCCGATTTATAAATGGCATCGTGTTCTCTAAATGCGTAGCCTTTTTTATTAAAACCTAGCTTAGTAAAAAAAATTAATCCTGTAAGAACAACTAAAATTCCAACAAAAATTGCTGTCCAAATTGGATACGAAAATGCATCTTGTTTGAAATAAAACAAAGCTGAAAATCCTCCAATTACCAATATGAAAAGCAATAAAAAATTAAAAAGTAAAACGGTAACATACTTGGAATTTAATCCTTTTAATTGCACTTCTTCAAACTTCGGAAGTTGGGTAATATCGATGGGATTATTTGTGAATTCGTTCATAGAAATAGTTTATTAAACACTATATTCATTTAGTTATCTACTATGTTATGGTAAATATTTCTTTTCAAAATTTGGCTTACGTTTTTCTAAGAACGCGTCTCTTCCTTCTTTTGCTTCGTCTGTCATATATGCTAAACGAGTGGCTTCACCTGCAAAAACTTGTTGTCCTACCATGCCATCATCGGTTAAATTCATAGCAAATTTTAGCATTTTAATGGAGGTTGGCGATTTTGCTAGAATTTCTTGTGCCCATTCATACGCAGTGTCTTCTAATTCAGCATGAGGAATTACGGCATTTACCATACCCATTTCAAAAGCATCTTGCGCTGAATAATTTCTTCCTAAAAAGAAAATTTCTCTTGCTTTCTTTTGTCCCACCATTTTAGCTAAATAAGCTGAACCGTAACCACCATCAAAACTAGTTACATCCGCATCGGTTTGTTTGAAAATCGCGTGTTCTTTACTCGCTAACGTTAAATCACAAACCACATGAAGCGAATGTCCGCCACCAACAGCCCATCCTGGAACTACACAAATCACCGCTTTTGGCATGAAACGAATCATTCGTTGTACTTCTAAAATGTTCAATCTGTGGCAACCATCTTCACCAACATAACCTTGGTGACCACGCGCTTTTTGATCGCCACCACTACAAAAACTCCAAATACCGTCTTTTGAACTTGGTCCTTCAGCAGAAAGCAACACTACTCCTATTGATGTATCTTCTTGTGCATCATAAAATGCTTCTATTAATTCCTTTGTTGTTTTCGGACGAAAGGCATTTCTAACATCAGGTCGATTGAAGGCAATTCTAGCAACGCCATCACATTTCTTATAAGTTATATCTTCGAATTCTCTTGCGGTTACCCAATTAATTTTGCTCATTTTTCAAGTATTTAAATAGATAATGGTAATTTTATAATATGTAAATTTCCGTAAAAATAATTCATTTTTTGCATTATATTGCAAGTTCAAAACAATTAGATTTATGAAAAACCTATATATCGGATTGCTGTTTGCATCTGGACTATTTACAGCTTCAGCTCAAAACTATGAATTTCAAGATGTTATTGATGTTGAACGCTTACCTGTAATCTCTCAAGATAATACAGGAACGTGTTGGAGTTTCTCTACTTCTTCCTTTTTAGAATCGGAAATTATACGCTTGACAGGAAAGAAAATCGACCTTTCAGAGATGTTTCAAGCAAGAACTACCTATCCTTTAAAAGCCGAAAACTATGTTTTACGTCAAGGAAAAGCTAATTTTAGTGAAGGTGCTTTGGCTCACGATGTAATTAATAGTCTGACAAAATATGGGTTAGTTCCAAATAGTATTTATGACGGATTAAACGAAGGAACAACCAAACATAACCATGCCGAAATGGTCGCCGTTTTAGAAGCGATGTTGAAAACGTATGTAGAAAATCCAGGTAAGAAATTATCATCAAATTGGAAACAAGCCATTAATGCCGTTTTAGATATTTATTTAGGAAGTATTCCGACTAAATTTGAATATGAAGGAAAAAATTATACGCCAAAATCATTTGCCGAATTTGCTCAAATTAAACCTAAAAATTATATTACATTGACTTCGTTTACACATGAAGCAAATTACAAATCATTCATTTTGAATATTCCAGATAATTTTTCAAACGGATGTATGTATAATTTGCCTTTAAACGAATTCATTGCAAATATAGATAGTGCCTTGGCAAATGGTTATTCACTTTCTTTAGATTGTGATGTTTCTGAACCAACATTTTCAGGAAAATATGGTATTGCTTTTGTTCCAGTAAATGATGAAGATACCAAAACAGGTTTAGCTGAAATTATCACTGAAAAAAATATTACGCCTGAATATCGCCAACAAGAATTTGAAAATCTGTCTACTACCGATGACCATTTAATGCACATTGTTGGAAAAGTGAAAGATCAAAAAGGCAATATATATTATAAAGTAAAAAATTCATGGGGAACTGATGAAAAGAAAGTGGCCAATGGAGGTTATGTATATATCAGTGTAGCTTATATGAAATTAAAAGCAATTTCTGTAATGGTTCACAAAGATGGAATTTCAAAAGAAACAAAGAAAAAAATAGGTTTATAGCATGATTTTTAAATCGGCAGTAAGTAAATTGAATAAGTACATTTATGTAGTAGTAATTGTTTTTTTGTTACTCCTAACAATTCCTGCTTTTTTTGAAGATTCTATCGAACCATTTTTAGCACTATTTTCAATAC
Source organism: Flavobacterium sp. (assembly GCA_044354955.1). Lineage (GTDB taxonomy): Bacteria > Bacteroidota > Bacteroidia > Flavobacteriales > Flavobacteriaceae > Flavobacterium. Next base: position 3,803 of record JBIKZB010000113.1, read on the forward strand.
ATTTTTTAGTGATTGTATTTTTGATTTGGATGTATAAAACTACTTTTTACAAGATAGAAAAAACAATTTTATTTTGGAAATCGGGTCCCTTTTTCGGAAAAATTGAAATTACTAAAATCAATAAAATTGAATATCACTCGGGAATAATTGTTCCAACTATTTGGAAACCAGCATTAAGTCATAATGGATTAATTATTACCTATAATAAATATGATGATATTTATATTTCACCTGAAAAACAAGACAAATTTATTGCTACATTGCAAGCCTTAAACCCCAATATTACTATTAAGAATACGCCCTATGTTGAATAAGATAATATTTGTAAGCCTAACATTATTATTATTTAGTTGTCGTGAAACACCTGACAAAGCGAAAGAATCCACCATTAAAGATAAGGAAGGAAATGTGTCTGAATTTGCCGTAAATTTTTCACCACTTACCACTATTTATAAAAAAAGAATGGGAAATGAAGTGGAGGCTTTTTATGATTCGAAATTCAATTCAAAAGATTTTAGTGGTTCGTTTTTAGTTGCAAAAAATGGAGAAATACTCTATGAAAATTACTCTGGTTTTGCTTATAAAGAAAAAGGTGATTCGATTAAACAAGATACACCATTACATATAGCTTCTGTAAGTAAAGTTATAACGGCTGTTACGTTATTAAAATTAGTTGATTCAAAAAAATTAAAATTAGATGATTTTGTGACAACAATTCTACCCGAATTTCCGCATGAAAATACTACGGTTAGAATGCTCTTAAATCATAGAAGTGGATTACGAAATTACGCCTATTTTACAGATGATAAAGGCGTTTGGGATAAAAAGAAAACTTTAACCAATCAAGATGTTTTAACTTTATTAGCTACGAAAAATATTGGCTTAGAATCGAAACCAGGAACTCGTTTTGGTTATTGTAACACCAATTATGCTTTATTAGCTTTAATTATAGAAAAAGTAATGAAAAAGACTTATCCCAAAGTACTTCAAGAACTAATTTTTGATCCACTTGGAATGAAAAATACCTTTGTTTTTGATGATCTTACAAAACAAGATGACGTTAGTCAGTCATATAAAAATAATTATTTACGTTTGGCTTTTGAATTTTTAGATCAAGTGTATGGTGATAAAAACATTTATTCAACTCCTCGCGATTTGCTTCAGTTTGATTTGGCTTTGTATTCGGAAAAATTCTTAAGCAAAGCTATGAAGGAGGAAATGTTTAAAGGATATAGTTATGAAAGAAAAGGAACCAAAAACTATGGTTTAGGTATTCGCATGTTAGAATTTGAAACCGGTCAACACTATTTCTTTCATAATGGATGGTGGCATGGTAATACTTCCTCTTATGTAACCTTACAAAAAGACTCCGTAACTATAATTGCAATCTCGAATCGATTTTCGAGAAAACCATATCAAACCAAACGATTGGCTCCAAGATTTGGCGATTATCCGTTTAAATTTAATGATGAAGAAGGCGAATAATTAAAATAAATTTATTTTAAAATAGCGAAGGATAAAAAGAATTGTTAAAACGTTTAAAACCAATGATATCCAATAGTATTTATTAATATCATCCGTATTTATAGCAATTTCATACAAATTAAAAAGTGGTAATACAACGACTGCTATCCAAATAGGAATCCAAATGATTTCGGTTTCAAAACCAATAAAATGTATGGTTTCAAAATTTTGAAAAATAGCCACAAACGTAGAGAATAAGACCAATACGCTCAGAAAAAGATATATTTTATTTTTGGTTGTCATTTACACCAAATAAATTCCGTCTTCTTTAATTTCAATCAATTGTTGTTTGTATAAACTTCCAACGGCCTTTTTGAAATTCTTTTTACTCATTTTCAATACCGTTTTAATGTCTTCTGGATGAGAATTATCGGTTAATCGTAAAAAACCACGATTGGCTTTCAACTCATCTAAAATTATTTTTGAAGATGGTTCAATTGCCTCTACTCCTACCTTACGTAATAAAACATCGATTTTACCATCCGGGCGAATATTTTTGATGTAGCCTTTAGTTTTCATTCCAGGCTTTACATCATCGTAAACTTCATTTTTATAAGCTAACCCTTTGTGTTTTTGATTGATAATACAATTAATTCCACCATCGGTAATGTGCGAAATTAAAATATCTACTTCTTCGTTTTTTTCTAACTCTAAATTTTCGTTAGATAAATATTTGTTAGTTCTACTCGATGCTACTAAACGATTGGTTTTATCATCCATGTGCATGTATATCAAATAGCGCTTTCCTTCTTCCATGGGACGTGCTTGTTCTTT
>JBIKZB010000114.1:0-6097 GCA_044354955.1 Flavobacterium sp.
GCCTCTATCAATTAAATCGGAAACGCATTTATGAGTAGCGCTTGTGGTTTTTGGAAAACGAAAACTGCCAGAATCGGTTACAATTCCAGTATACAAACAAGTTGCTACTGTTTTGTTAAGTAGATTCTCAAGTCCTAATTGATAAATAAAATCATATACCATTTGGCAAGTTGAGCCATAGGCAGTATCTGAAAAAGTATAGTTTGCATAACCATCTGGTGCTTGATGATGGTCAATCATTATGCTTGGAGCTGTTAGTGTTTTTAATACATTTTCCATTTGGTCTCCCGTTCGGTGAAGTGCATTAAAATCTAATGTAAAAATTAATTCCGATTTTTCTAATATAGCTTTGCATGTATCAAAACTTCGTTCAAAGATTAAAACTTTTTCACTTTCGGGTAACCAAGCTAAAAAATCTGGAAATTCATTTGGAGCTATAACCACAACGTTATGTTGTAATTGTTTTAAGATATGATATAATCCTAGTGTCGAACCCATAGCGTCTCCGTCAGGATTTCTATGTGGTATTATGGTAATTTTTTTTGGTGTAGCTAATATCGATTTTATAGCTTCAATTTCGTGTATTTGCATCATAGTGCGAATATATTATATTGTAGGCTATTCTGCAATAATTATGCCTAACGTTTTAATGAAAAGTGACCTTTTATGGATTGTCCATTGGTTAATTTGATTTCAAACCAATAATCATTTGAAGGAGATTGATTTCCATTAAAAGTACCATTCCAACCTTCACTTGATCCGGAAATTTGTTTTATAAATTTTCCATAACGATCAAATATATTAATTGGACTGTTTTCTAAATTACGTTTATCTAGGTTTTTAATGAACCAAGTGTCGTTATATCCGTCACCGTTTGGAGTGAAATATTTTGGGTAATCTAAGATGTAAAAGGTTTCGAATACAATGCCACAACCTTTTTTATCTTGGACATAAACTGTATATTCTCCTGGTGCTAAATTGGTAAAAATATTCGAATCTTGATAATTGCTTCCGTCTAAAGAAAATTCGTAATCGCCTAAACTAGCACTTGAAATTTGAATTGTTGCAGTATTGTTTTCTTGAAAATCGTTAATAACTATGTTTTCAATTGTTGCAATTCCGGAAGCGGTAACAGTGAAAGTTTTGTTTTTAGAACAATTGTTTGCGTTTGTTAACGTAACAACGTAAGTTCCAGCAGCATCAACTGAAATGGTTTGAGTGGTTTGAACAGGAGAAGTATTCCAAGAATAACTTGAAAAACCAGCACCTGCATTTAATATAATTGGTTCATTTTCGCATAAACTTAATTCTTCATCAATAACGATAGCATCAAAAGTATTCACTTTTAAAAACACTGGATAATCAGTATAACAACCTTGAATATTCATTACTCTAGCGTAAATGGTTTGATTGTATGCTATTGTATTTGTATAGTTTATTGGTAAAACAGTTGTACTTGTTTGAGTTTCAAAAAATGAAATTACATAATTGGTTGGTAAATTTGTAAATAATTGATTTTTAATTGTGTCTAAATTAAATGCTGTTTTTCCATCTTGATTTGTATCAGCATCACAAGTTGTAAATGTATTTTCATCAATAGTTAATATTTCAGCATATTCAATTTTAATAGTTCCAGTTGTTTGACAAGTAACACCGTAATTAATTTCAACTAAATAATCTCCAGCTGAAGTAATTGGGTAAGTAGCATTTGTTGCCCCTGGTATTGCAATATTATCCTGAAACCATTGGTAGTTAGTGGCTCCAACTTGAGTCGCATCTACCAATAAAGTTTCGTTTTGACATAATGGATTTCCAGAGGAAATTAATCGGTCATCACCAATATCAATTGTAAAATTGAAACTACCTCCACCAAGAAAAATGGACGAGTCAAATCGGTAATTTCCTTCATCTGCTATTACTAATTTTATGTGATAGGTTTCTCCTGGAATTACATCGGCTTGCGCGGTTAATACTTTGGTTTGTCCGTTGTAATTTGTGGGGTGATTGGCATCATTAAAAGCATCAAAAAATTCTGCATTAGCAGGAGGGCATATTGTTCCAGGTCCACGAACAGTATTCACTTTTACAGGAGTAGATGTGCCGGGAACGACAGCTAAATTTTCATAAGTGGTAGCGCTATTTCTTTTTAATAAAAACGCAAAACCATCAGTAAAGTTACATTGATTAGAGGAAGGGTTGGATAAATATTGTTCCGATGAAAAAATATAATCAAAACTAATTTTATTTCCCAATGGGATAAAATCAAATTCTAAAATCGTAGCATTGAAGGTGTTGCTTAAGCCTAATGCGGTATTTAAATCAGCATCGCCATCCCAACCCATACTTCCACCATCATCAGAAAGGTAGGAGTTAGGTCCTGGGGCATTATTAATTTTTCCGGTAGAAAGTATAATTCCATTTTGGAATGGGAAAGTAGTTCCTGTAGCGTCAAAATATCCGAAACTTTTTTCTCCAGTAGCAAAATTTCCTCCTGAAACACTTACATTGAAAACATTAGCACAGCTACTGTTAATTAAGATGTCTTCTACTAAATCTTGGGCGGTAAATCCTTCGTCAACGGTAATATTCTGTGCATTTCCAAATTGGATTCCCAACGTGAAAAATAAGACAAAAAAGGTATATTTTAAAATAGTCATAGCATCTGCAAAGATACTATAAATCGCGCTTTTTAAGAATGTAATAAGATGTTAAAATAAATATAAATGTCCATACTAAAGCTATGCTGATTTCTGATAAGTGAATGCTATAATCCCTTACAACTTGCGCTCCTCCAATGCTTGTCTCTATTGTTTTTGCAACACTTAATCGAGTAAATGGTTCTTTGATTAAATTACTCATAGATTCTAATGGGAAAAAAGCATATAATTTATCTGCAAAATCTACAGTTTTGTTATTTCCGTTTAAAATTTCAAATTTTAATATTCCGTAAGATATTTTTTCAAAAACATACCAAATGAACATAAATCCTAAGGCAAAAGCACTTCTTTTTACAAGAATTCCAACAAATAAACAGAAAGAGAAAAATGTTATTAGTTTAATAAAAAATGCTGCTAAATATTCTAAATCTGTAAATACAATGGAGAATTCATTATAAGATGAGAAAGAGTATCCTAAAATCAAAGACATAACAAAAACAAAAACAGTTGAAGCTAAAGCAAAGCTAATAACCATTAAAAATTTAGATTTTATAAATTCTTTCTTGCTTAGTCCGTCAATTAAGTTTTGTTTTAATGTACCATTTGTATATTCATTTGCCATCATAGATACTATTATTATGGCAAGAAATATTTTAAATAAAGAGGCAATATAGGTGTTAAAATGCCAAATATAAGGAAAGTTGAAAATTCCTTGATCAGCAATTCTAATTTCAAATGTCCCAATACTAAACTTTAGTGAAGCAATTAAGGCAATGAAACTTAATAAAACAAAATAGGCTAGAAGTAAAACACGACTGGCTTTGTTTTTCCAAATTTTTTGAAATTCTATAGAAAGTAATCTTTTCATGGCGATTTATTTATTATTGGTTAATTCTAAAAACTGTTCTTCTAAACTGTTTTTTCTTTTTACTAAATGTTCTAAAACAATTTTTTGCTCAAATAAATATGAATTTAATTCTTGAGCCGGAATATCTTGTTTTAAATAAACCAATAATTTTCCTTCTTCTTCAATTGTTTTTTCAATTGAATTATGATTTTGTAGTGCTAATTTTAATTGCTCTAAGTTGTTTGATTTTAATTCAAAGAAACTATTGTTTTCAATCATATCATGAACAGTTCCTTGATATAGCATTACACCTTTTTGTAAAACTACCACATGACTACATACTTTTTCTACTTCATCAAGTAAGTGAGATGCTAATAATATAGTAGTTCCTTCTGACGCAATTACTCGAATAATGTCTCTAATTTGACGAATTCCTTGTGGGTCTAAACCGTTTGTTGGTTCGTCTAAAATTAATATTTCTGGATCGTTTAATAAAGCTGAAGCTATAGCTAAACGTTGTTTCATTCCTAGTGAAAACGTTTTGAATTTATCGTTTTTACGATCCAAAAGACCAACTAAATTTAGTTTTTCATCTACTTTTTCAAATGGAGTTTCCTTGATTTTACAAACCAATTCTAAATTTTCTTTAGCGGTCATATACGGATAAAAATTTGGTCGCTCTATAATAGCTCCAACTTTTTTTAATGCATCGTGTGTGCTTAATTCTCCTTCAAACCATTCAAAGTCGCCTGAAGTTTTATTCACAACATTTAATACAATTCCTAAAGTGGTTGATTTACCAGAGCCGTTTGGTCCAAGTATTCCATAAACATTCCCTTTTTTAATTTCAAAAGACACGTTTTTAACAGCGTGTAATTTTTTATTAAAAATCTTGTTCAGATTGGTGATTTTTAAAATGGTTTTCAAGATTGTTCGTTTTTGATTTACAAGTAAGACGAACAGTTTGAATTTTTGTTACTAATCGGTAGATATTTAAATAAAAATTCCCAAATCAATTTTACTTGATTTGGGAATTTAGTACTATTCATACAACAATTAATATAGTGTGAAATTGTTGATTTTTACATTTTTAGCCTTTAAATCGTGCATTAAGTTATATAAACCAAAGAATGTTCTGTTGATGTAAATAAAATGTTTTGAACCACGATTTCCGTTCATGTTGCGTAATTCGGTGCTTTTTGAATAGCGTTCACCTAAATCGGCAATTTGACCAAAGAATTCGTCATCTGAGAAGTCAAATTCTTCTACATGAAATGGTCTTGCGAATAAGCTTAATAGTTCGTGAAACATGGCAGTAAAAAACTCTGTTTCTTCTTTTGAATCGTCTGTTCTTAATATTTCTAATTCGTATAATTTTGATTTGAAAAATTCTCGATTGGCTAAATTTTCTTTCTTCGCTAATTCAAAATATGGTATATAAAAATCATTCGGAACTTCTTTAATACAACCAAAATCTAAAGCAATTAGTTTTGTGTCTTTTGTAATTAAGAAGTTTCCAGGATGCGGATCAGCATGGACTTTTCGTAAATTATGCATTTGAAACATGTAAAAATCCCAAAGAGTTTGTCCTAAAATATTTGACTTTTCCGCATCGGTGTTATGAGCGGTGAATTCAGACAAATGTTCTCCAGTCATCCAGTCCATGGTAATGATTTTTTCCGATGACCATTCAGGATAGTACTTTGGAAAAATCAAATTAGGAATAGTGGCACAAGCTTCTGCCATTTCAATACTTTGTTTGACTTCGTTGATGTAATTGGTTTCTTCAATCAATTTATCTTCAACTTCTTTAAAGTATTTATCAGAATCTTTTCCTTTGATATTGAACATTTTAATCGCAATTGGCTTAACCATAGCCAAATCAGAACTGATACTTTCTGCCACTCCAGGATATTGAATTTTCACAGCAAGATTTTTCCCATCCTTGCTCGCTTGGTGCACTTGACCAATGCTCGCAGCGTTTATTGAAGTGGCATTAAAAGTGTCAAATATTTCGTTTGGCTGTTTACCAAAATAGTTTTTAAAGGTTTTGTTTACCAATGGTGGTGATAACGGCGGAACCGAAAATTGTGCTAATGAAAATTTCTCAACATAAGCACGAGGCAAAATACTTTTGTCCATGCTTAGCATTTGAGCTACTTTCAAAGCGCTTCCCTTCATTTGTTTTAAACCATCGTAAATATCAGAAGCATTATTAATGTTTAGATTTTCTTTGGCTTCTTCTTCGGTTTTGGTGATTTTGTCACCATAATATTTAATGTAATTTACACCAACTTTTGCTCCAGTTTGAATCAGTTTGGATGCTCTCTGAATTTTTGATGTAGGAATACTATCTATAGTTTTCATTTTTGTTTACATTTTAAATGAAGCTTTTTCTTGCCACATAAATTTTCCGAAATCAATTAAACTTTTTAAAGGTGCAATATCCATTAAATCAAAACTGGTATTGACTGATTTTTCGATGAAAATATCCGTTTTTTCAAAAGAGAGTGAAGTGTCTTCTATCCAAAATTTTAAAGTGAATAAGAATTGGAACCAAGCCATTTCGCTCATGCTTTTTTCTTGAATTTCA
>JBIKZB010000115.1:0-6058 GCA_044354955.1 Flavobacterium sp.
TATTCCTCCAGCTACAGCAGCTTTACTTTCAGATTCGATAGTTCCTTTATGAGTAAGACCCGGTTCTCTAAAATGTACTTGATCATCAATTGCTCCTGGAATTACATAACTTCCTTCGGCATCAATAATAACACAGTCAGATGATTTTACGCTAATTTTTTCAGCAATCTCTTTTATGAATTCATTTTCAATTAATATATCCCCTTCAAAAACAACACCCTCATTTACAATTTTGGCATTTCTAATTAAATATGTACTAGTACTCATTATAATCTATTAAATATTTTACGTAGTCTTAACATTATTACTCCAACAACGGCTTCACGAATAATTCCACCGCTCATTTTTGATTGTCCTTTAGTTCTATCTGTAAAAATGATAGGAACCTCAACAATAGTGAATTTGTTTATAAAGGCACGATATTTCATTTCTATTTGAAACGCATAACCCACAAATTTTATTTTATCTAGATTAATTGTTTCTAATACAACCCTTTTATAACATTTAAAACCCGCTGTGGCATCTGCTATTTTCATTCCAGTTATCATTCTCACATAAACCGAAGCAAAATAAGACAACAAAACTCGGCTTAAAGGCCAGTTTACAACATTGACTCCATTTGAATATCGAGAACCAATAGCTACATCCGCTCCATTTTCACAAGCGGCTAACAACTTTTCTAAATCATTTGGATTGTGTGAAAAATCGGCATCCATTTCAAAAATATAATCATATCCATGAGAAAGCGCCCATTTAAAACCTGCTACGTATGCCGTTCCTAATCCTGATTTTTTTATGCGAACTTTTAAATGCAATTGAGAAGGAAATTCTTGTTGTAATTCTTTCACTTTATCTGCAGTTCCATCAGGAGAATTGTCATCCACTATTAAAACATCAAAAGGCGTCTTTGAAGCAAAAACTGCTTTTATAATCGATTCAATATTTTCAATTTCGTTAAAAGTTGGAATTATAACAATACCCTGAGCCATAAAAAATCTTATAATTTGACTGCAAAAATAAACTATTTCTCGTACACAATTCTTAATAATTTTATAATAATGAATATGAGACTATTTTTTGTAAATTTGCGCCAATATGTTAGCAATTCAATTACACGACCGAATTATTGAAAGCAAAGATTGGGCCACCCTTTTGTTTGTGGTTTGCTTAGCTATAATTGCTATTAACAAAACTATATCTTCAGTACGCTTTAACGAATTTGTTCGTTTAGCATATTCTGATAAATACACAAAAATTTACAGAGACAGCAGTAATCTAATGAGTGGTTTTACCATTTCAATGTTTATATTACAATTAATTTCTTTTTCTTTTTTTACTTTATTAGTATTGAATCAATTTAATAAAGCTGAAAAAAACGACTTAATAGTATATATTCAAATCTTTACGTTTTTAAGCGTTTTTATACTTTCTAAATTTTTAATTGAGAAAATTATCGCCACAGCCTTTAAAATTGAAGAATTTAACGAGCAATTTAACTTGTTAAAGGTAAACTATAGAGCTTATTTTGGATTTATTTTATTGCCTGTTAATATTATTCTTTTTTACAATTCATTAAATTCAGATTGGTTTTTTTGGTCACTATTAATCACCTTACTAACCATTAACATTACTACTTACTTGGTTGCATTAAAATTATATCAAAATTTACTATTACGTAAAATATTTTATTTTATTTTATATCTTTGCACCCTTGAAATAGCGCCTTACTATTTTATTTATAATTGGTTTACAAAAAATTAGAGAGAAATATGTCAAATTTGAAAGTGAAAACAATATTAGTTTCACAACCAGAGCCTAAGGTAGAAAATTCTCCTTATTTTGAGCTTCAAAATAAATTGAAAGTTAAAATTGACTTCCGCCCTTTTATTCACGTAGAAGGAGTTTCTGCCAAAGAAGTTCGCGCCCAAAAAATAGACTTAAACAACTATACAGCCATCATATTAACAAGCAGAAACTCTGTAGATCATTTTTTCAGAGTAGCCGAAGAAATGCGTTACAAAGTGCCAGAAGATTTAAAATATTTCTGTCAATCTGAAGCAGTTGCTTTCTATTTACAACGTTATGTAGTTTATAGAAAAAGAAAAATATATGTTGGTCAAAAAGATTTTGTTGACATGTCAACTTTGATAAAAAAGTATAAAGATGAAAAATTCTTATTACCTTCTTCAGATCAATTAAACGCTGATGTTCCTCAAACACTTGACGGTTTAAAAGTAGATTGGACGCAAGGAACATTTTACAAAACCGTAATGAGTGATTTAACGGATTTAAAAGATGTATATTACGATATTTTAGCGTTTTTTAGCCCTACCGGAATTAAATCCTTGTTTAAAAACTTCCCTGATTTTCAACAAAACAACACGCGTATTGCGGTTTTTGGAAGTACAACTCAAAAAGAAGCCTTAGAACATGGTTTACGAATAGACATTATGGCACCTAGCCCCGGAACGCCTTCTATGACTGGAGCTTTAGAAAAATATGTAGCAGAAGCTAACAAAGGAAAATAAAACAAATGATATCATTACCCAAATTCGAAAGAGTTTGGGTTTTTTCTTCAATAAAAAAGTCCCGAAAATTTCGGGACTTTTTTACAATATAAATTTCTTAGATTACAACTGAGGACCAGCCGCTACTAATGATTTTCCTTCTTCGTTGTCCGTATATTGAACAAAGTTTTTGATAAATCTTGAAGCCAAATCTTCTGCTTTTGTTTGCCATTCAGCAGCAGCAGCATAGGTATTTCTTGGGTCTAAAATGTTCGTCTCTACATTTGGTAATGCGGTTGGAACTGCAAAATTAAATGTTGGTACTATCTTAGTCTCTGCTTTCTCAATTGAACCATCTAAAATAGCATCGATGATTGCTCTTGTATCTTTAATTGAAATACGTTTTCCTGTTCCGTTCCAACCTGTGTTTACCATATAAGCAGTAGCATTGTGTTGCTCCATTTTCTTAACTAATTCTTCCCCATATTTTGTTGGGTGTAAAGATAAGAACGCTTTTCCGAAACAAGCAGAGAATGTTGGTTCTGGTTGTGTTACGCCTCTTTCAGTTCCTGCTAATTTAGCAGTAAATCCAGATAAGAAGTAATATTTAGTTTGCTCTGGTGTTAATTTAGAAACAGGAGGCATTACTCCGAATGCATCTGCTGTTAAGAAAATAACTTTCGTAGCGTGACCTGCTTTAGAAACTGGTGTTACGATATTTTCAATATGGTTAATTGGGTAAGAAACACGCGTGTTTTGTGTTACAGAACCATCTTTGAAATCTATTACACCATTAGCATCAACTGTTACGTTTTCTAATAACGCATCTTTTTTGATGGCTCCGAAGATGTCTGGTTCGTTTTCTTTACTTAAATCGATAGTTTTAGCATAACATCCACCTTCAAAGTTGAAAACACCATCATTATCCCATCCGTGTTCGTCGTCTCCAATTAATTCACGTTTTGGATCGGTAGATAAAGTAGTTTTTCCTGTTCCAGATAACCCAAAGAATACCGCAACATCGCCATCTTTTCCTTTGTTAGCTGAACAGTGCATAGAAGCAATTCCTTGTAATGGCAAGTAATAGTTCATCATAGAGAACAATCCTTTTTTCATTTCTCCACCGTACCAAGTTCCTCCAATCAATTGGATTTTCTCAGTTAAGTTGAATGCTACATATACTTCAGAATTTAATCCATGAGCTGCATAATCTTTGAAACTTGTTTTTGAACCATTCATTACAATGAAATCTGGTTCACCAAAGTTTTCTAATTCTGCATCTGTTGGACGAATAAACATGTTTTTCACAAAGTGTGCCTGCCATGCTACTTCCATAATGAAACGAACTTTCAATCTTGTGTTTTCGTTTGCGCCACAAAAAGCGTCAACAACGTATAATTTTTTATTTGATAATTGCTTAACTGTAGTTTCTTTTAAAGCATTCCAAGTATCTTGTGAGATTGGCTTGTTATCATTTGCAGCTTTATCAGAATTCCACCAAATTGTATTTTCTGTAACACTATCTTTAACAATGTATTTATCTTTAGGAGAACGACCTGTAAATTCACCTGTCATTACATTAACAGCACCAAGCTCTGATAATTGACCTCTTTCAAAACCTACTAATGCAGTATTTAATTCCTCATTATATAAAAACTCATATGAAGGATTGTAGATTATTTCTGATACATCAACAATTCCGTATTTTTCTAACGAAATCGATTTCGTAATTTGATTATTAGTATCCATAATTAGTTTGTTATGTTGTTTTTAATAAAGTGCAAAATTATAAATTTAATTTTAGATAGCGTTTTAAATTATTGTTTTTTACTTAAAATCGCATAAAAAAGATAACCCCAAGCCGATATTAGCAGCAAACCTCCTATAGGGGTAACGGGTCCCAAAAATTTAGTTTTTAAATTTGTAATACCATTTATAGCCAATAAATAAATTGAACCCGAAAAAAATAGCACTCCTGAGATTGTTAACCAAAAAATCAACAAACGTTCCTTTTCATTTAAAAAAGCAAAAACACCAATAAACAATAAGAACAGCGCATGATACATTTGATAACGAACACCAACTTCAAAAGATTGTAATTGCTCTACAGAAAGTGCTTTTTTTAAAGCATGCGCTCCAAAAGCACCTAAAACGATTGCTGTAATGCCTAAAAAAGCAGCAGCTAAAAGAATTTTTTTGTCCATTTTGATAAATTTGAGACCAAAGATAACAAAAGTTTTTATGTTAAAATATATCATATTTTAAAGAATAAATTTTTATAAATATAACATTTTACTATCTTCGTGTGATATTTTACAACACTTCAAAAGATGAGACATATTTTAGTTATTGGAGCAGGAAGATCTGCTTCATCGCTCATAAAATACCTTTTAGAAAATTCGGAAAAAGAAAACCTTCATGTTACTATTGGTGATTTATCAGAAGAATTAGCAAAACAAAAAACAAATAATCACAAAAATGCTACAGCCTTAGGCTTTGACATTTTTAATGAAGCCCAACGTAAAGCTGAAATTCAGAAAGCAGATATTGTTGTTTCTATGTTACCTGCACATTTGCATTTAGAAATTGCAAAAGATTGTATTGCCTATAAAAAGCACATGGTTACAGCCTCTTATATTAGTCCAGCAATGCAGGAACTAGACGAAGCTGCTAAAAAAAATGGCTTAGTTTTCATGAACGAAATTGGACTTGATCCAGGAATTGACCACATGAGTGCGATGAAAGTATTAGATGAAATTCGCGAAAAAGGCGGAAATATCATTTTATTTGAATCATTCTGTGGTGGTTTAGTTGCCCCAGAAAGCGATACCAACTTGTGGAATTATAAATTTACTTGGAATCCAAGAAATGTTGTATTAGCTGGTCAAGGTGGTGCAGCAAAATTCATACAAGAAGGAAATTACAAATACATTCCTTATTCAAAATTATTCAGAAGAACTGAATTTTTAGAAGTTGATGGTTACGGAAGATTTGAAGCTTATGCCAACAGAGATTCGTTAAAATACAGAAGTGTTTATGGCTTAGACGACGCATTGACTTGTTATCGTGGTACAATTAGAAGAGTAGGATATTCAAGAGCTTGGGACATTTTAGTACAACTTGGAATGACTGATGATTCATATATAATTGATAATTCAGAAGAAATGTCTTATCGAGAATTTACGAATTCTTTTTTACCTTATCATCCAACAGATACCGTAGAAATTAAATTAAGAGCTATTCAAAAAATAGATCAAGATGATGTTATTTGGGATAAATTAGTAGAATTAGATTTATTTAATCCCGATAAAAAAGTAGAATTAGTAAAAGCCACTCCTGCACAAATTTTAGAAAAAATATTAGCTGAAAAATGGGCATTACAACCAAATGATAAAGATATGATTGTAATGTATCATAAATTTGGTTACGAATTAAATGGAGAAAATAAACAAATTGATTCTACGATGGTTTGTATTGGTGATGATCAAACCTTCACAGCAATGGCAAAAACTGTTGGTTTACCTGTGGCTATTGCAACATTAAAAATTTTA
>JBIKZB010000116.1:0-5975 GCA_044354955.1 Flavobacterium sp.
TGAAGTTATAGCGGGTACATTAAAAGTTACATCATTAAGAGAAGTAACCGGTGAAAAAAAATTTGCTATTAGAATTAATTACACCTCTGAATTAAAATTAATTACAGCTAAAAATGAAAGTTCTATTCATGCGTTAGCTGATTTAGAATTAGACAATATAACCATTAAAAATTATGATAATTCTAGAGCATTTTTAAATGTAAAAGCTAATTATTTTGCTTTGATTTTAAATGATAAATCAGAAGCAGAAATCAATATAAAAGCAGATAACACTTCAATTGAGTTAAGTAAAAATGCCGATTTGAAAGCGCTACTTAATAGCAAAGAATTTAAACTTGACATGTACCAAAAAAGTCAAGCTGAAATTGAAGGTAATGTAAATAATGCAAAAATCAGATTAGATAATGACATCGTCTTAACCGCAAAAAAATTAGTTATTGCTGATTTAGAATTAACTATAGAGAACTATGCAAAATGTTATATTAATGTAACTGATGAAGTTGCACTAATAGCTTCTGGTAAAAGTGAAATTGAATTGTTAGGAAACTCAAAAATTGAAATTTCTAAATTTACAAATAATGCAACTTTGTATAAGAAAGAAAAATAAAAATATAAAAAAAGAGCTGAAATAAAATTCAGCTCTTTTTTTATTGGTCTTTTCCTCCTTTAATTACGTAGGTATAAAACCATGTAATTGTAAAAGTAGGTATCACATCAACAAAAGGTAATAACTCTTCTATAAGTCCAAAAATGGATGCTAATTTCCCTGCTGTACCCTTAAACATTATAAGCAGTAATAGTGCTGAAATAGGCGCCCAAAATAGATCTGTAACTTCCGCAAAAACAGGAATAACATAAGACAACATCCCTATTCCATCAAACAATAAGCTTAAGACTAATATAGTGCCTTTATTGTTTTTAGTAGAAACTGCTCCCGAAGGAACTTGATCATGTATCATTTTAAAAATATTAATTCTGTATAACTAATATACAAAACTAATGCCACTTTTTTATTCTTTATGAATCATTTTGTAAAAGTCGTCACGAAATTCTTTTTGATTAAAAATACCTCCATATTGTAAGGTTGAAGTATAACTGCTTTCATCTTTAATACCTCTACTCGAAACACACAAATGTGTAGCTTCAACAACAATCATTACATTATCAGTTTCTAAAACTTGTTTAAGTTCATTAAAAATCTGCATTATCATTCGTTCTTGCACTTGAGGTCTTCTTGCATAATAATCTACAATTCGATTCAATTTAGACAAACCAATAACTTTACCAGACGAAACATAACCAACGTGCGCTTTTCCAACAATTGGTAAAAAATGATGCTCGCAAGTAGAATTAAAACTAATATTTGCCTCCACCAACATTTTATCATATTGATACGAATTATCAAAAACCGAAATTTTTGGTTTGTTTGCCGGATTTAATCCCGAAAAAATTTCTTGTACAAACATTTTAGCAACACGATGAGGAGTTCCTTGCAAACTATCATCTGTTAGGTCTAACCCTAATTCTTTCATAATGATTTCAAAATGATGCTCAATAACTTGCATTTTTTGGTCATCAGTTCTAGCAAAAGCATCTGGCCTTAAGGGTGTTTCAACCGAGGTCATTTGATGATTATCACCAATAATGTCGAATATTTCTTTTTCAATAGCAGTATTCATAGCAATTTTCCCCTTCTATTTTAATTTCGATTTATAATATTTGTGCAATTTTTCTAATTTTGGAGCAATCACCATTTGGCAATAACCTTGACTTGAATTTTGATTGTAGTAATTTTGATGATAATCTTCCGCTGGATAAAATTGAGTAGCTGAAGATATTTTAGTAACTATAGATTTATCGTATAATTTTTCTTTTACTAACAATTCAATATAATTTTCAGCTTTTACTTTTTGAGCTTCTGAATGATAGAAAATTTCACTTCTGTATTGCGTTCCAACATCAGCTCCTTGTCTATTCAACGTTGTTGGATCATGCGTTCCAAAGAAAACTTCTAATAAATCTTCATACGCTACTTCCTTTGGATTATAGGTAATTTGGATAGCTTCAGCATGACCTGTTTCTCCTGTACATATATCTTTATATGTTGGATTTTTAGTCTTTCCTCCAATGTAACCAGATACTACTTTTTCTACGCCTTTAATTTCTAAAAAAACAGCTTCTGTACACCAAAAACAGCCTCCAGCAAATGTTGCAATTTCCATACCTTCTTTCACTTTTATTCTAACAGGTTCTTTAAACTCTTCTTTCACAACTGGTTTTTCTTTTGCTGTACAAGAAGTAAAAACCAAACCTAAAATTAACGATACTCCTTTAACACTATTCTTCATAAATTTTATTCGTTGTTTTGTTTAACAAATTTACAAAAAAATTAAACACAAATACTATTTTAACTAAACTTTATTATTTGAGAAACCTGAATTGATTTAGAATAGTTTTTTTATTCGGTAAAAATCTTTGTTTCTTTGTAGAAATGTTCCATTATGATTACAGCAAAAAATCTACATAAATATTACGATTCCCTTCATGTTTTAAAGGGAGTTGATTTACATATTAAAAAAGGTGAAATCGTTTCTATTGTTGGCGCTTCGGGGGCTGGTAAAACAACTTTACTTCAAATTTTAGGAACATTAGATTTACCTACTAAGCAAAATGATACTGTTCTAGAGATTAATGGTTCATCGGTTTTGAATTTAAAAGACAAAGAACTTTCAAAATTTAGAAATCAACATTTGGGATTTATTTTTCAATTTCACCAATTGTTACCAGAATTTACAGCTTTAGAAAATGTTTGTATTCCGGGCTTCATAGCTAATCGCGATAAAAAAGAAGTGGAAAAAGAAGCAAAACAATTATTAAACTATTTAGGACTTTCAGAAAGAACACATCACAAACCAAGTGAATTATCAGGCGGTGAACAACAACGTGTTGCGGTAGCCAGAGCATTAATTAATAAACCCGCTGTAATTTATGCCGATGAACCATCAGGTAATTTAGATACACAATCTGCCGAAATGCTTCACCAATTATTTTTTAAACTTCGCGAAGAATTCAATCAAACATTTGTAATTGTAACACATAATGAAGAATTAGCCAATATGGCTGATAGAAAATTAGTAATGAAAGACGGCTTAATTATTGAGTAATGATAGTAATTTTAATTAGTTGGATGGTGATTTTGTATATGATTTCGATTACAGGAATCATAGCAAAACAAAGTCTAAATCTATCTAATAACAAAGCATTCATACTACTTTATGGTATTATATTCCAAACGTTATTTATAGCTTCTTTTGCATTTTTCTATAAAATTGGAACTGTTTTTTTTATCATTAATGCACTAATTATTACATTCATAAGCATTGCTATTAAAGACAAAATCAAACCGTTTTTCAATTCATTATTAGAATCATTTGATAGCAAATTAAAAGTAATCTTTTTTGTTTTTATAATAATAACGGCACTTAAGTCTGCACAATCACCGAGTATTTTTGATAATGAAACCTATTACATACAAACTATTAAATGGCTCAATGAATATGGTTATGTAAAAGGGATTGCAAACGTTCATCCGTTTTTAGCACAATGTTCATTTTGGCACGTCTTTCAAAGTGGTTTTAACTTTTCATTTATCAAAAACTCTTTAAACGATGTCAATGGCTTGATGCTAATTATTGGTTTCTACTATTTCTTAGAAAAAAACAGAATACAACCAAATTTATTCTACATTGTAAATGGTTTATTTTTAGTTATATACACCCAATTTATTGATGCTCCCTCACCCGATTTACCTATTTTAGTATTTTTAAGCATCCTGTTTAATGAGCTTATTTTCAATACTTTAAACACGCAAAACAGAAGATCATTAATCCTTTTTCTGCTGTTTTCAGTCTTTATCAAACTAACTGTTGTTCCTTTACTTTTATTACTACTTTATCTGGTTGACAAAAATAGAAAAGCAATAGTTTTTTGTGTCTACCTTAGTTTTACTATTGGTGTAGTTTGGGTTATTAAAAATATAATAATTACAGGATATCCTTTGTTTCCTTTATCGCTATTTGACTTTAATTTTGATTGGAAATTACCGATTGAAACAATGGATTACATGTACAAAAACATAAATAATTTAGGATACGCAGAAAATGCAACTTTATCCAAGAACTATAACCTATTCCAAAAACTAAACTTTTGGATTCATTTAAAAGGAATCAACGGATTTTTTAATATTGGTATATTGTGTTTATTTGTCATTATGCCCTTTACAAAACTATTTAAATCCAATTTTAAATTTAAAATTTTATATTGTATTCTATTAATTCATTTTGTGTTTTTACTTTTAAATTCACCACAATATCGATTTTTCTTAGCAACATATATATTTTTTGGAAGCGTTATTATGTATGAATTTTTCAGTTATATAAAATTCAAAAATAGAAATAGTATCATAATCTTCTCAATGTTTTTAATGGGCATAAGTTTGGTTTTTGATGTAAAAAACATAACTAATAATTCAATGTTTAATTTGAGTCAGATAATCAAACCTGAATCAAATTCAAAATATAAAAAGGTTAATTTTGAAGAAAAGAAGATTGGAAATTTTCTTTTTTATGATCCTAAACTTACTAATTTATATGAAACTTCAAATGGGAATTTACCTTGTGTAAATGAAAAATTATTTGATTTTTATTCGTTTTATCCACAACTAAGAACTTCAAGTATTAAAGATGGTTTTTACAGCAAAAAAATCGAAAAATGAATACAAAAGAATTAAAAGAGTTTCTAGACGAAAAAGTGGAATTATACAACCATCCAAATTTCATTGAAAGCGATCCCATACAAATTCCGCATTTGTATACTTTGAAAGAAGACATTGAAATTGCAGGTTTTTTGGCGGCAACAATTGCATGGGGAAATCGAAAAATGATCATCAACAATGCAAAAAAAATGATGCATTTAATGGGAAATTCACCTTATGATTTTGTGATGTCTCACAACGAAACGCAATTAGAACCATTAGAAAAATTTGTTCATCGTACATTTAACGGAAAAGATTTTGTTGGATTTATAAAAGGTTTGCAGCACATTTACCAAAATCACAACGGATTAGAATTGGTTTTTTCGAAACAAAATCCGACAATGCAACATACAATTTCGGAATTCAAACAATTGTTTTTTGAAATTCCTCATGAAACCCGAACTGAAAAGCACATTTCTGATCCCTTAAACGGTTCGGCTGCGAAACGGATTAACATGTATTTGCGATGGATGGCTCGAAAAGACAACAATGGTGTTGATTTAGGTATTTGGAAAAGCATCTCACCTGCCCTTCTTTCATGTCCATTAGATGTTCATTCGGGTAACGTGGCTAGAAAATTAGAATTGTTAACTCGTAAACAAAATGACGCTAAAGCACTGGCTGAATTGGATGGAAATTTAAGAGCATTAGACCCAAACGACCCTGTAAAATATGATTTTGCCCTATTTGGATTGGGTGTTTTTGAAGGGTTTTAAAACAAAAAATCCTGCCGAAACAGGATTCTTGTGGAGAAGATGGGGCTCGAACCCACGACCTCTTGACTGCCAGTCAAGCACTCTAGCCAACTGAGCTACATCCCCATTTTATTTTACGAATATAACCATTTTTTTCATACTGAGTCAGTAAATAATTCAATGTACAACTTAAAAGACAAACCTTTGATTCGATCAAAAAAATAAAGTAATTTTATCCCACTAAAACGAAACCATGCACGCAGATTATATTACCGACCAAAACTTTACTGATTTAACCTATGCTGAAAGCGATGTAAAATACAAAGAATACGAAAATTGTACGTTTACCAATTGCGATTTCAGATTGTGTTCCTTTATAGCTGTAACGTTTATTGATTGTAATTTTATCGAATGTAATTTTAGAGGTACAAAAATCAACCATGTCTCATTACGTGATGTTTGGTTTA
>JBIKZB010000117.1:0-5935 GCA_044354955.1 Flavobacterium sp.
AACTAGTTGAATTTCAGGCAACACTACATTTCCATAACGCACTTTCAATTCGGTTAAACCGTATTTTTTAGATTGTACATTATAATAGGTTTCCAAGGATGGCGTGGCGCTTCCCAGAACTACTTTTGCTCCGTGTTGTTTTGCTAAAACTATCGCAGCATCTCGCGCATGATATCTTGGTGCTGGATCGTGTTGTTTAAATGTTTGTTCGTGTTCTTCATCCACAATAATACATCCTAGATTTGAAAATGGAAGAAACAAAGCACTTCGAACACCAATAACCACTTTCGCTTTTGGAGAATTTTCTAGGACTTGATTCCAAACTTCAATTCTTTCGTTATTCGTATATTTTGAATGAAAAACCGCTACTTCATTTCCAAAATAAGCAGTTAATCTTTGGACTAATTGTGTAGTAAGAGCAATTTCTGGCAACAAAAACAATACTTGCTTTCCTGCCTTAATATATTGTTCTAAAAGTTTAATATAAATCTCTGTTTTACCCGAAGCTGTTACACCATGTAACAAATTCACATCGAACGTTTTAAAATTTTCTTGAATATTATCAAATGCTAATTGTTGGGCTTCACTCAATACAAATTGACTATCCTCTTTTTTATCGAAAGCCACTCTGTCTTGTGCAATGTAATATTCTTCAAAAATAGTTTTATCGACCAACGATTTAACAATAGCTGAAGTACTACCTGATGTTTCAATTAATTTCTTAACCGAAATAGGTGCTTTTTCTCGAGCTTGTAATTGAAAATAATGTAAAACCAATTCGCGTTGTTTTTTGGCTTTGGATAACACTTCCAATAACTCGGCTAATTGTTCTTGTTGCAAAAAAGATTCGTACAATTTAATGTAGCGAACTAACTTAGGTTTGTATTGTTCCGAAATTTCTTCTTGTAAGACCAAAGCACCTTTTGTCAACAATCGATTAATTATTGGGAAAACGGTTTTCTTTCCTAAAATTTTAATCACCTCTTGAACCGTAATGGAAGATTGACTTTTTAAGGCTTCTAAAATTAGATATTCATCATCTTTTAGTTCATTAGAATCAATTTCGGAATTTTCTTTTGCCGAAATAATTGTTTCACTCTCTAAGATATAACCTGAAGGCAATGCACTTCTAAAAACCTCACCCAGCGAACACATATAATAGGACGCAATCCATTTCCAATGTTCAATTTGTTTTGAATTTACAACTGGTCTTTCATCTAAAATTTGATGAATTTCTTTTGCGTCATACAATTGAGGTGGTGTATTGGTTTTACTCAACACCAGAGCCGTATAAATCTTTGTTTTACCAAAAGGAACTGCCACTCGCATTCCAATTTGAATGTAGTTAAATTCCGCTTCCGAAACCTGATATGTAAAGGTTTTTGAAACAGCCAACGGTAAAACGACTTCAATAAAATACAGCATAGAACAAATATAGTTGGAAAAAGAGAATAGAGAAAAGAAAAAAGAGAAAAGATAAACTCATCAATAAAAAAAGCGTCCTCAGTTGAGAACGCTTATCTTTAGTATATAGTTAGAATTATTTTCCTAACATTTCATCTTTTAAATCTTTATCAGCAGGTTTGTCGCATAACCAAATTCCGAATAAAGCTTTTTTGAAATCGTGTCCATCAATGCTTCCTTTTTTAACTCCATTTTTATAAACAACAACTCCTTCATTTGGTACGTTGATGATAATAAAAACATCTCCTTTTTTAATTTCTTCTTTAAAGAAACCTTTGAATTTGTCAATTTTAGCTTTTAATGGTGCTGTTTTCTTACCTGTTGCATTTTCAAAACCTTCGTTAATAGCAGAAACCATTTTATCAGAAGTAATTAATCCTGAAACAATGTTTAATTTAATAGCAGCTCCTTCTTTACTGTTCATGATTTCGGCAGCATTTGCGCTTTTTTTCTCTACATATAAAGCACCAACATACATATCCATAAACATCTTAACACGAGTTCCAGCTCCATTTAATATTAAATTTTGCCCTTCTAAACTCATTTTAGCATCTACTTTAACTCCTGCTACCGTTTTTTGTGCATTTACAGTAAATACAGTCGCAACTACCAATAAAAGTGTAATAACCTGTTTTTTCATAATTTGATTTTTTTTAGTTTGGTTAAATATATAAATTTTTTCTTTTCAATTTTGAAATTGTTGCATTTAATTCAAATCCTAATAACAAAACCATGCAGTTAATCCAAATATAAAACATAAGTACAAGAAGCGTACCAATAGAACCATATAACTCATTATAACGTGCAAACTTTTCAACATACACCCCAAAAATATAGGAAGAAATGATAATTAAGATAGTAGTAAATACAGCTCCATAACTTATAAACGAAATTTTTGAAGTTTCTTTAGTACCAAATTTATACAGAATCGAAGTTGTAATTAAAATCATTAAAATAATAAAACCATAACGACTCCATTCAATTACCGAAACATCTGCAACATACCCATGAATATTGATTTTTTGAATCATAACCTCCGTAATTACAATGGCTGAAACCGTAATAATTAAAATCATTGACAAAACTAAAGAGATGGCTAATGAAATAAAATACTGCTTAAAAAAACCACGAGTAATTGTTATGTGTTCAGACATTTCAAATCCACCTAAAATAGCATTAATACCGTTTGTCATTAATAATATTGACAAAATAAAACCAGAAGATAACAACCCTTGATGACTGGTTCCCATGATATCTTTTAATATGATTTCGATAGCATCATACGTATTAGGCGGAACACCTTCTTCAACAAATTTTAAAAAATCGGCTTGAAAATTTTCTAAAGGAATAAATGGAATTAAATTCAAAATAAATAAGGCAAATGGAAATAACGCCATGAAGAAACTAAATGCAATAGCGCTTGCTCGATATGAAAAAGCACCTCTAAAAATCCCTAAAACATACATTTCCAAAATATCATATAGAGACATTCCTTCTAAAGATTTTAACTTTATAGCTTTTGCAAAGAAAACAAGCTGCTTTACAATAGGAATTTTATTGATTTTATTTTCTATTTCTTCCGACATAATTTATATCGCTTTTAAGCTTAAATCCATATTATAAACAGAATGTGTTAAAGCCCCAGAAGAAATGTAATTTACACCACATTCTGCATAATGACGAATCGTTTTTTCATTGATATTTCCTGAAGATTCTGTTAAAGATTGATTTCCAATCATCGCAACAGCTTTCTTGGTTGTTTCGTAATCGAAATTATCTAATAGAATTCGGTATACACCTCCAGCATCTAAAATTTGTTGTACTTCCTCTAAATTTCTAGCTTCAACTATAATTTTTAAATCTTTATTATTATCGATTAAATAGTGTTTTGTTTTAGCAATTGCTTCCGCAATTCCACCAGCAAAATCAATGTGATTATCCTTCAACATAATCATATCGTATAAAGCAAAGCGATGATTTTCTCCACCTCCAATTTTCACCGCCCATTTTTCTATGGCACGAATACCTGGAGTGGTTTTACGAGTATCTAAAATTTTAGTTTGAGTGCCTTCTAATAAATCGACAAACATTTTAGTTTTGGTTGCTATAGCACTCATTCGTTGCATTGAATTTAGCACCAAACGTTCTGCTTTTAATATGGATTGTGAACTCCCTGAAACATACAAAACAACATCGCCATGTTTAACTTTTTCACCATCTTGAATTACTACCTCCACAACCATGTTTTTATCCACATAGTTAAAAATCATTTTAGCAAATTCTACCCCAGCAATAATACCCTCATCTTTCACTAATAACTTAGCTTTTCCTTGCGCCGATGGTGGAATACAAGCTAATGAACTATGGTCGCCCTCACCAACATCTTCTCGAATGGCGTTACTAATGATTAATTCTAACTCTTTTTGAAATTGCGTTTCTGAAATCATGGTCTGTAAATTGATTTGCTAATGTAAGAAATCCTTTGAAGTTTAAAAAATATTGAGCCTGTAAAAAACAAAAAACTCCCAGATAAATCTGAGAGTTTCTTTATGATTGGTCTTAAATTCAAATTAAGATAAAGCTGCTTTAACTTGATCAGCTGCTTCTTGGAATTGAACAGCAGATAAAATTGGCATACCTGAATTATCAATTAATTCTTTAGCAATTTCTGCGTTTGTTCCTTGTAAACGAACGATGATTGGCACTTTAATATCATCACCCATGTTTTTATATGCATCTACAACACCTTGAGCTACACGGTCACAACGAACGATTCCTCCAAAAATATTGATTAAAATTGCTTTAACGTTTGGGTCTTTTAAGATAATTCTAAAAGCTAATTCAACACGTTTTGCATCAGCAGTTCCACCTACGTCTAAGAAGTTAGCTGGTTCAAAACCTGCGTATTTAATTAAATCCATAGTTGCCATTGCTAAACCAGCACCATTCACCATACATCCTACTGTACCGTCAAGGTCAACATAGTTCAATCCTGCCTCTTTCGCTTCAACTTCAATTGGATTTTCTTCTCTAACGTCTCTCATTTCAGCATATTTTGCTTGTCTGAATAAAGCGTTATCGTCGATATTTACTTTAGCATCAACTGCTAAAATTTTATTATCAGATGTTTTTAAAACTGGGTTAATTTCAAACATTGAAGCATCAGAACCAATATAAGCATTGTATAAAGCATCAATAAATTTAACCATTTCTTTGAAAGCATTTCCAGAAAGACCTAAATTGAAAGCAATTTTTCTAGCTTGGAAACCTTGTAATCCAATAGCAGGATCAATTTCTTCTGTAAAGATTAAATGTGGAGTGTGTTCTGCCACTTCTTCAATATCCATTCCACCTTCCGTAGAATACATAATCATATTACGTCCTGTAGCTCTATTTAATAAAACTGAAACATAAAATTCAGAAGTTTCGCTTTCACCAGGATAATAAACATCCTCAGCAATTAAAACTTTGTGAACTGTTTTTCCTTCAGGCGGTGTTTGTGGAGTAATTAACTGCATTCCGATGATTTGCTCAGAAATTTCAGTTACTTGATCTAAGTTTTTAGCCAATTTAACTCCTCCACCTTTTCCTCTACCTCCAGCATGGATTTGTGCTTTTACTACGTACCAACTTGTACCTGTTTCAGCAGTCAATTGTTTTGCAGCAGCCACAGCCTCAACTGGATTGTTAGCTACAATTCCGCGTTGAACGCGTACTCCATAACTAGCTAGGATTTCTTTACCCTGATATTCGTGTATGTTCATAATTATTATGCGTTTATCTTGTTTAAAAAAGTGCCACAAAAATAGCAAAGTAATTTTTAATGGACTAACTTTTTTTGGTTTAATTTGGGAATTTGATATACATTAATTTATTAATTGAAATAAGCTCAAACTGATTTTGTATTAATTTTTACTCCCCAAAAACCTCCAACAAAACCCTACCATCAGAACTATTTGGCATAGTAATTTTTAGCATTTGTGTAACCGTTGGCGCAATTTGTGTAATTTCTTTTCTGTCGTGGGTTTGTCCTTTTTTAATGTTCCAACCAAAGAAAATCAACGGAACATGTGTGTCATACGAATAAGGTGAACCATGCGTAGTTCCGGTTGAAGAATATTCTACATAACCTGGTTTAAAAATCAATACTAATTCTCCATTTTGTGTTAGGTCGTAGCCTTTGGAAACAAAGTTTAAATAATAGTCACTTGCGTTAGCATTGGCAACTTCTTCTTCAGTATAAACACGTTTGATGTAATCTTGTTTTTGTAAATAATCTTTAAAATTCTGTTTTACCTCTTGTAAATTCAAGCCTTTTGATTTGACTTTACTTTTATCAATAAACACATTATAATTGGAATAATCCAATACTAAATTTTCTCCAAAAGTAGTTTCTGAAAACTCCTTTAACTCTTTTTGAATGTTTTTATAATTGATGTTATCTACCTTGTATTTATTGTCTTTCAAATAG
>JBIKZB010000118.1:0-5930 GCA_044354955.1 Flavobacterium sp.
TCTATAATCCGGTTGAATGGGTAAATGACGACTAAATCTTCTGTCAATTAAAGTCAATAATTCTACTTCTGATGGTCTTCCGAAGGATTGAATAGCTGTTAAAGCGGCATTGATACTTCTTCCGGTATATAAAACATCATCAATAAAAACCACTTTTTTATCTTCTACTAAAAAATCGATTTGGGTTTTGTTAGCTTCTAAAGGTTTTTCGCCTCTTCTAAAATCATCACGAAAGAACGTAATGTCCAAAAATCCCAATTGAATATTGGAAACTTGGTATTCTGATTCTAAAATTTGTTTGATTCTTTCGGCTAAAAATTTGCCTCGAGGTTGTAAACCGATTAAGATTGTATTTGAGAAATCTAAATGATTTTCAATTAGTTGACAAGCTAATCGATGCAAGATAATGTGTACTTCTTTTGAAGTGAGCAAAACTTTTTGACTCATAATGTGTTGTTTGTACAAATTTAGAATTTATATTTCTAATAGCAATCGTAATATAAAAAAAAGAGCAAATTCATAAATGATCAAAACATTTTTTTTTGCCACGGATTACATGGATTTAAAAGGATTACCATTAGAAAAAATCTGTGATAATCAGTGAAATCTGTGGCTTATATGTAAAAAAATCCCGTTACTAAAACTAGCAACGGGAATGATATTAAGAATACATTTTCTGTCTTAATTCTTTGATTTTGTCATCTTCTAAATATTCGTCAAATGTCATGTATCTGTCGATGGCGCCATTTGGTGTTAATTCTAAGATTCTGTTTCCTACGGTTTGCGCAAACTCGTGGTCATGCGTAGTAAACAATACAGAGCCTTTGAAATTATTTAAGGAATTATTAAAAGCCGTAATCGATTCTAAGTCCAAGTGATTGGTTGGTTCGTCTAACATTAAAACATTAGCTCTAATCATCATCATACGCGATAACATACAACGTACTTTTTCTCCTCCCGATAAAACGTTACATTTTTTCAAGGCTTCTTCTCCAGAGAAAATCATTTTTCCTAAGAATCCACGAACGTAAACTTCATCGCGTTCTTCTTCGGTTTTTACCCACTGACGTAACCAATCTACCAAGTTTAAATCAACTCCATCAAAATACTCATGATTATCAACTGGTAAATAAGATTGTGTTGTAGTGATTCCCCAATCAAATGTTCCTGCATCTGGAGTCATTTTATTGTTTAAGATTTCATAAAAAGCAGATGTTGCTCTGGAATCTTTAGAGAAAACAACAATTTTATCGCCCTTCGCCATGTTTAAATCTACATTTTTAAACAATGTTTCTCCATCAATTGAAGCTGCTAAATCTTGTACATTCAATATTTGGTCTCCCGCTTCTCTTTCTACATCAAAAATAATGGCTGGATATCTTCTGCTGGAAGGTTTAATCTCGTCTAAATTTAATTTTTCAATCATTTTTTTACGAGAAGTTGCTTGTTTCGATTTTGCCACATTCGCACTAAAACGACGGATAAATTCTTCTAATTCAGCTTTTTTCTCTTCCGCTTTCTTATTTTGTTGTGCTTTTTGACGAGCCGCTAATTGCGAAGACTCGTACCAAAACGTATAATTTCCAGAATAATGTGTAATTTTTCCGAAATCAATATCTGAAACGTGTGTACAAACTGCATCTAAAAAGTGACGGTCATGCGAAACCACTAAAACCGTATTTTCATAATTCGCTAAGAAATTCTCTAACCAACCAATAGTTTCAAAATCCAAGTCGTTGGTAGGCTCATCCATAATCAACACATCTGGATTTCCGAATAAAGCTTGTGCCAATAACACACGAACTTTTAGTTTTCCATCCAAATCGCTCATTAAAGTATAATGATGTTCTGTCCCAATTTCTAAATTAGACAACATATTTCCGGCATCACTTTCTGCATTCCAGCCGTTCATTTCGTCAAACTTCAATTGCAATTCTCCAATTCTGTTGGCGTTTTCATCGGTATAATCGGCATACAAAGCATCCATTTCTGTTTTAATAGCATGCAATACTTTATTTCCCATCAAAACTGTTTCCAAAACAGTATGTTCGTCAAATAAGTTGTGATTTTGGTTTAAAACCGACATACGTTTTCCTGGTTCAAGAATAACTCTACCAGATGTTGGATCCATTTCACCTGCAATGATTTTCATAAAGGTAGATTTCCCAGCACCATTGGCTCCAATGATTCCGTAGCAGTTACCTTGTGTGAAGGTTGTATTTACTTCATCGAATAAAATTCGTTTCCCAAATTGAACCGATAAATTTGAAACTGTTAACATTTTTGTATTTTTTTATAAAACTGTTGCAAAAGTACTAAAAATAGTAGATTTTTGAACACTTTAATTTAGAATTAAAAATAGGTTTATTTTAACTGTACCTTAACAACAAGATTTGGATATAACTAATACATTTGTTCAGAAATCAATAATCAATTAAATGATTAAGAATTACATTAAATATTTTTTACCTCTATCTATAGTACTCTTCACTTCTTTAACTTCCTGTAAAAAGGTTTTTAAAGAGGATAATTTTGTTGCCTACTTTGGAGGAGAAGTATTAAACCCTCAAGAAAAATACGTTTTGTTTTTAAAAGATGATGAAGTCATTGACACCATTTATCTTGACAAAAACAATCGCTTCATGCATAAATTTGATTCATTAACGCCTGGCTTGTATACTTTTAAACATAATCCAGAATATCAATATGTTTATTTTGATAAGAATGACAGTTTAATGGTTAGAATCAACACCCTTGAATTTGACAATTCTATTGTTTTTTGTGGTCGTGGAGATGAAAAGAATAACTTTTTAATGGAATTGTTTTTAAAAAACGAAGCCGATCGATCTATGATGTATGATAATTTCGATAAAGATGTAAAAAGTTTTATAAAAAATATTGATTCTAGTTACGCTATTCGTAAATCATTTTATCTAAAACGCAAAGCTGAAATTGGATGGGATGAAAATTTTGATTTGGTAGCAAAAGCTTCTTTAGATTTTCATCACATTACAAAAAAAGAAATTTATCCCTACGCTCACCAATTTAGAACAGGTGAAAACATAAGAACAAAATTACCTTCTAACTATTATGAGCACAGAGAAGATGTTGATTTTGAAAACGCATTATTAACAAATTATTCTCCTTTTATAAAATATGTAAGTGTTATGTTGAATAACGTTTCCTTACAAAAAGATCATTTAGATTTAGATGAAAATTCATTAGAAAATAATATTGAGAAATTAAACATTACAGATACTTTAATTAAAAATCAAAAAGTAAAAAATGTAGTATTGAACAATGTTGCCATGATGTACTTGTTAGAAGATCAAAACATGTACAACAATCAAAAATTTATTGAACGCTACTTACAATTAACAACCGATTCAAAAAACAAAAAAGAAATTAGCGAAATATATAATTCTGTTCAGAATTTAAAAGTTGGTAATCGATTACCAGCTATTGAATTAGTAAATACTGAAAATAAACCCGTAGATATTAATTCAATTATTACTAAACCAACTATTTTACTTTTTTGGACGAGTCATGCTGAATCACATTTTATAGCATCCCATAAGAAAATTAGTGATTTAAAAGTAAAATATCCTGAATATGATTTTGTAGCTGTGAATGTAAATGATAACGCAATGAATTGGCAAAATTCGTTGAAAAAATACAATTTTGAAGGCATTAAAGAATTACACGCTGTTGACTTTGAAACGATCAGAAAGCAATGGGTAATTACTAAAATTCATAGAATTATCATATTAAACGCAGATGGAACCATTAAAAATGGTTTTGCCAATTTGTTTGATGTAAATTTTGAACAGAATTTAAAATAAGAAAATACCAAACATAAAAAAAGCGTTCTGAAATTTCAGAACGCTTTTTTGTTTTATCTAGTTTAGGAAAATTATTTATTTCCTTTTTCGTAATCTGCAATAAATTGAGCAATTCCAATATCAGTTAAAGGATGTTTTAATAATCCTGTGATTGATGATAAAGGACCTGTCATAACATCAGCACCAATTTTAGCACAGTTAATTACGTGCATTGTATGACGAACAGAAGCTGCTAAAATTTGCGTTTCGAATCCGTAGTTATCATAAATTTGACGAATTTCATCAATTAAATTTAAACCATCTGTAGAAACATCATCTAATCTACCTAAGAAAGGTGAACAATAGGTTGCTCCCGCTTTTGCAGCTAATAAAGCTTGTCCAGCAGAGAAAATCAAAGTAACATTGGTTTTAATTCCTTTATCAGAGAAATATTTACATGCTTTTACACCTTCTTTAGTCATAGGTAATTTCACTACGATTTGTTCGTGTAAGTCAGCTAACTCCTCACCTTCTCTAATCATTCCTTCTAAATCCATTGCATTTACTTCTGCACTTACATCACCATCCACAATGTTACAAATGTCTACGTAATGTTTTAGGATATTGTTTTTTCCTGTAATTCCTTCTTTAGCCATTAACGATGGGTTTGTAGTAACGCCATCTAAAATTCCTAATTCTTGTGCTTCTTTAATTTGCTCTAAATTAGCTGTGTCAATAAAAAATTTCATCTTTTTTAAATTTTAAAGTATTGTGTGTTGTTTTGAAATGCAAAAGTAAGAAATCAAATTCAGAATAAAATAAAAAAAACCGCCCCACAAAATGAGGCGGCTAACCAAAAACTAAAAAAGATTAACTAAGAGTTAGTATTTGATGTTGATTTAACAGCTAAATTATATATTACTAAGCCAAAACCTATTTTGTTAATTGCATCTGCAATGTTGTATGCTACATCCACACTTCCTTTTCCTAAGAAATCTGTGTACCATCCATCAGTTCCTAACATGTAACCTAATGGATAAATAGCCCAACCTACTAATACGAACCAACATAAAATTTTGTGAGAAGCTAAAACATTTCCACCCGCTGCGGCAGCAAGTTTAGAAGCTTCACCAAACCAAATTTCGTAAACAATTGCAAAATAAGCTAAACCAGAGATGAACCCCCATAAAGCAGCTTGATCACTAAAAATTGTTTCTCCAAAATATCCAGTTACCAACATAACTATTGAAAAGAAAATCATTTTCCACAATAAATTTTGTTTAGCACCAGCTACTTTTAGAATCAAATAAAACTCTAAACACATCAAAGGCACAGTTAATACCCAATCAACATATCTAAAGAATGTTGGCGATTCTTGAAATGCATTCCAATAATCACGCATATAAAAATAATGTACCGCAGCAATAAAAGTAATCAATCCTGAAACTAATACTGAAGTACGCCACTTTTTATCAAATTGATTCAATGATAAAAAGAAAAATGCTGAAGCAGCCATCATCGCCATGCTTCCAATAAAAAAGGTAAATCCCACATAATCATTAGGTAACATTTTTGTTACACTAGATAAAAGAAACATTAAATTTGTCATAATAATATAGTTTAAATTAGTTTGTTTAAGTAAATTTATAAAAAATTAAACAGAATAAAAAAGTTTTTGTTGATTATTTTTTAAAAAAATTTAAACAAAATTAATTAAAATCGATCAGAAATGAGTAAAATATCAATCATAACAAGCTTTGCGGGACTTTGGCTAACTTCTTATTTATCAGATAAAAACCAATTAATTTTTGGCTTTATTTTGATTTTTACCTTCGGAATTTTACATGGAGCCAATGATTTGGTACTAATTAATCAAATTGAAAATCGTAAAAAAATAACTTTTTTCAAAATTATTGCTTCTTACATAGTAATTGTTATAGTTTCAGCTGTATTATTTACATTATTACCAGTTTTAGCATTGCTTTTATTTGTGTTGGTAAGTGGTTATCATTTTGGTGAACAACATTGGGAATCGTTAATTCAGAATACTAGTAGTTATAAAAAACCATTTGAATTACTATACGGTCTATTTATATTATCCCTTTTATT
>JBIKZB010000003.1:0-20268 GCA_044354955.1 Flavobacterium sp.
AAAAAATGGACAAACCAAATCCAAAAACTTTTGTTGGAACGGGGAAATTGGAAGAAATCAAATATTATATCAAAGACAACAATATCACAACTGTAATCTTTGATGACGAATTAACGCCTTCACAATCCAAAAATATTACTAAAGAATTAGATTGTAAAGTCTTAGACCGAACCAATCTTATTTTAGATATTTTCGCACAACGCGCCGAAACTTCTTATGCAAGAACTCAGGTAGAATTAGCACAATGCCAATATTTACTACCTCGTTTAACAGGAATGTGGACGCACTTAGAACGTCAAAAAGGAGGGATTGGAATGCGTGGTCCTGGAGAAACTGAAATTGAAACCGACCGTCGTATTGTGCGTGACAGAATTTCGTTACTAAAAGAAAAAATAAAGGTAATTGACAAACAAATGGCAACCCAACGAAGTAATCGTGGGGCTATGGTTCGTGTAGCTTTGGTAGGTTATACCAATGTTGGAAAATCAACTTTGATGAACGCTGTTGGAAAAAGCGATGTGTTTGTAGAAAACAAATTGTTTGCAACACTTGATACTACTGTTCGTAAAACCGTTATAAAGAATTTACCATTTCTTTTAAGCGATACCGTAGGATTTATTAGAAAACTTCCAACACAATTAGTTGAATCATTTAAAAGTACGTTAGATGAAGTTAGAGAAGCTGATTTATTGCTTCATGTGGTTGACATTTCGCATCCTGAATTTGAAGATCATATTGCTTCAGTAAATAAAATCTTATTAGATATTAAAAGTGCCGATAAGCCAACCATCATGGTTTTCAATAAAATTGACGCTTATCAGTCAATATATTTTGATGAAAACGATTTAAGTGTTGAAAAAACCACCAAACATTACACCTTAGAAGATTGGAAACAAACTTGGATGAGTAAATTAGGTAAAAACAATACTTTATTTATTTCGGCAACTGAAAAAGCCAATTTTGAAGAATTCAGAGAAAAGGTATACGAAGCGGTTAGAGAAATTCATATCACAAGATTTCCTTATAATAAATTTTTATATCCCGATTATAAAGATGCTGTTGAAAACGAATAAAAAAAGACCTCAATTGAGGTCTTTTTGTTTTATATAAGCTATTTTGAATTAGAAACCATAATTCACACCTAAACCGATAATTTGTTTGGTTTGAAAGCCTCTAAATGCGTTGTCGTCATAAATCGTTTGAAACGCAAAGTTAGTAGATAAGAATTTATTAATTTTCATTACAATGTTCAATTGGTAATCGATATCTACATTTTGCGGATCTTCTAAGTAGTTAGAATAGAAATTTAATAAATTTTCAACAGAAACATTTTCCATTAAATTAAATTTATAATAACCATTAATTGCAGCTCCTAGCTCATAACGAGATGTTTTTCCTTTCTCAACACCAAAAGAAGAACCATACTCAGTAAAATGATCGTGAACAATAATTAACTTGGAAGTTGCTGGCGCAAAATTAACTTTTAAATTATCACTTTTTTTCCACAACATACCAGGTCCAAGTTGAAAAAAAGCAGGAGAAAAGAAATGTGAAATTTTAATAGTTTGTGTAGCAGGATCTAAACCAGTATCCATTTGCGTTTTAAAATTGAAAAAAGCCGAATAAAACCATTGTCCTGTTGCTTTTTTACCTAACAATGAATTTAACTCAATTCTATCATCGGTTTTTTGCGTATCAGCTCCTTTGATTTTGGTTAAACCATAAGAAACAATCCATTTATTATCCCAATTCCAATCACCGTTTTTGTAATTAAAATCGTAATTAAAACCAATATTTCCAGCAAAGTTGTTTTGACCACCTGCTTGCCAATTACTGAATGAAGATTGATTAGCTAAAAAGGTAAACACCCCTTTTCTTGTCCAATGTTTAGTAGAATCGGTGACTGTTTCTTGTGCTATGACATTTGAGCCAACAAACAATAGTAAAAGAAGGAATTTTTTCATGCTTAAATCGTTTAAATTTAAGGACAAAAATACCTATTTAGATAAAACCACCAAATTTAAAAGATAAAAAGTAGATTTTTAACGATATAAATCATTTATTCTTAAAAAGAGGAACCGCGGAACAAGCTTCGCCAAACATAACACTTTTAGCAACTTTCATTAATTTTTGAATCGCTAAAGTATACACCTGATTAGGTACCGCTTTTTTAGAACATCCTTTCAAAATTACTGGTTTTTGAAAATAATCGGTGTAATCTAATTTATTCAAAATATCTTGATACCATTCAATAACGGCAGACTCTTTACTTCCGTGAATTACTTTTAAAGCGTGAGGAACTATATAAACTGTAACCAAAGCAAAAGCCCAAGCCGGAAGTATTGCATCCGTTGAACAATATAAAGCGACGTATTTATCTTCAAATTGAGACCAATCAGTGTTTTTTAATTGTGCTCTAAAATCGGACTCTTTTAAGATAAATCCTTCCAACAACCATTGCGAAATATCTAAATCTACCACATGACTATCCGGATAGTAATCTTCTAAATCGAATACCATCAAAGAACTTTGTGCTACTTTGTTTACTATTTCATCCATTTTTATAGTGTTCAGTGTTCAGTAATTAGTGTTCAGCAAACTGCCAACTAAAAACTGAAGACTAATTACTTTTTTTAAAGCATTCCTAATTCTAATTTTGCTTCTTCGCTCATTAAATCTTTGCTCCAAGGCGGATCAAAAGTTATTTCTACTTCGCATGATTTAACAGTATCAATAGATTTTACTTTTTCTTCCACTTCCATTGGTAACGTTTCAGCTACAGGGCAATTTGGTGAAGTTAACGTCATTAAAATTTTTACATCGTTATCTTCATTAATCATCACATCGTAAATTAACCCTAATTCGTAAATATCTACTGGGATTTCAGGGTCAAAAATTCCTTTTAAAACTTTGACTACGTCTTCGCCTAAGTTGATTGTGTCTTTAAATTCTTCCATTTTTTAAATTTTTAAACATATAAGCCATATAAATTAATCCCATAATGTCTTATATATTTCGTTTACATATGTTTGTTGTCCTTCGTAATAAATGTTCTTGACATTAAAATTAATTAATAATCCTATTGGCATTTGCAATAAGTTCATGTAAGTTAAAAGTTGAGCTTCATAAATTGGATTCATTTCCGCCACTGCTTTCAATTCAACTACTAAAATGTTTTCAACTAAAATATCACATCTCAGTTTTGATTCCAATTCAAATCCTTTGTAATTGATTGGAATATTGCATTCTGAAATTGAATTTATATTACGTAATTCTAATTCCTTAATCAGACACTGGTGATAAACTGCCTCTAACAATCCTGGTCCTAATCTTTTATGAACTTCTATTGCGGCTCCGTTAACTTGATATACTAAATCTTTTAACTTTGTTTTTGTTACATTCTTCATGGCTTGTATTAATTTTAGTGGTGTATATCATATTGTAAAAACTTATATGGCTTATATGTTTGATTTTTTGGTTTATTGCTTCGATTGAAAAGCTAACGCATACATTTTTATTTGTTTTATCATTGAAACCAAACCATTGGCTCTAGTGGGCGACAAATGTTCTTTTAATCCTATTTCGTCAATAAAATCGGTATTAGCATCTAAAATATCTTTTGGAGATTGATTAGAAAAAGCACGAATAAGAATTGCAATAATGCCTTTCGTTAAAATGGCATCGCTATCTGCTGTGAAAACTATTTTTCCGTCTTGTTCTTCACCATGAACCCAAACTTTGGATTGACAACCTTTGATAATATTTTCGTCAACTTTGTATTGTTCATCAATTAACGGAAGTGTTTTTCCTAACTCGATGATGTATTCGTAGCGTTGCATCCAGTCGTCAAACATTGAAAACTCGTCTACAATTTCGTTTTGTATCTCTTTAATCGTCATTAAAAAATTATTTTTTAGTTGCTTTTAAAATCAACTTGTTTTCATTATCGTATAATAAAATGGTTTTGTTTTCCATTTTAAAAGAGGTAACTTCAGTGGATGCTTTAAACCATAATGTTTCGTTTTCCATTGCATTTTCACAATATTTTCTGGTTGACATAAGAGGACCGAAAGAGATTGATTCGTTTTGCAATTTGTACATGCCTGAATACATATTACAACCCATAAAACCAGATACTTTTTCCGCATCAAAACTTATGAAATATTCCTTTTTACTTACATCATTTGACAACAACTCATCTATAGAATAACTACCTAAAACTGGATTCTTTACAACAGAATCATCTGCTAATTTATTAATGTAATCTACAAATTCTTTAATTTTAGCTGGCGGAATTGTATGGTCAAAACCTTTGGTAGTATAAGTTTTATCTTTTACAATAATTGACATATCAGCATGTGCTTTTCCATCATAAGCACGTTCCATGGTGGGACCTTCTAAATCGTTAAAAGTTTTTAAATCGATTTTAGAATATAATTTCCCAAGTTGATTCCATTGTTCATCAGATAATTCAACAACTTCTGGCTTACCATCTCTTGTGTTAATAACTGAAAAAGTTTTATTTTCAATTTGAATGGTTCTGTGAAAACCTCTTGAATTCGCACCATATGAAATTTTTACATCCGATATAAACTGCTCTTGCGAACAACCTTTCGATAAAAAAAACACTAAAAAAATAGAAAATAATGATTTCATAATATTTATTTTTAAGATAGCATCATTTGTGCTTTTTTAACCGCTTCTACAAAGATATCAATTTCTTCCTTGGTATTGTAAAAAGCAAAACTTGCTCTAATGGTTCCTGGAATATTGAAAAAATTCATAATAGGTTGGGCGCAATGATGACCGGTTCTAACCGCTATACCTAACTTATCGATAATTGTGCCAATGTCATACGGATGAATGCCTTCGATGTTAAATGAAATAACTGAAGCTTTGTTTTCACTCGTTCCAAAAATTGTTAAACCTTCTATTTCCTGTAATCTTTTGGTTCCGTACTCTAATAATTCTTGTTCGTATGCCGCAATGTTATCAAAGCCGATTGCATTCATGTAATCAATCGCCGTTCCTAAAACAATTCCACCTTCGATGTTTGGGGTTCCGGCTTCAAATTTATGTGGTAAATCGGCATAAGTAGTTTTTTCGAAAGTAACCTCAGCAATCATTTCACCTCCGCCTTGATACGGTGGCAATTTTCGCAACCATTCTTCTTTTCCATATAAAATTCCAACGCCTGTTGGTCCGCACACTTTATGTCCTGAAAACACATAAAAATCGCAATCCAATGCTTGTACATCTGGACGTAAATGGGGTGTTGCTTGTGCTCCGTCGATTAAAACCGCTGCTCCTACACCATGTGCTTTTTTGATGATGTATTCAATTGGGTTAACCGTTCCTAAAGCATTTGAAATGTGATTAGCCGTTACAATTTTCGTTTTTTCGGAAAGTAATTTGTCAAATTCTGAAAGGATTAATTCTCCTTTTTCATTCATTGGAATAACCACCAACTTTGCTCCAGTTCTTTCGCATAAAAATTGCCAAGGCACAATGTTACTATGGTGTTCCAAAGCGGATACCATCACCTCATCACCTGCTTTTAGCAAACTTGCGAAACCATTCGCTACCAAGTTAATTCCGAACGTAGTTCCTGAAGTAAAAATGATTTCGTAATTATGTTTTGCGTTTAAGTGATTTTGAATAGTATTTCTAGACACTTCATACGCATCCGTTGCCAATTGACTCAACGTATGCACACCGCGGTGAATATTTGCGTTGATTTCGCTGTAATATTTCGAAATAGCATCGATAACCACTTGCGGCTTTTGCGAAGTAGCGCCGTTATCAAAATACACCAAGGGTTTACCATTTACTTTTTGAGATAAAATGGGAAAATCAGCTCTTACTTTTTGAACATCAAACATATTGATATTTTTTATTTTTTATAAAACAAAACCGCAATAAAGCGGTCTTATATATTACAAATCAAATCCCATATTCACGCCTAATTTATCAGCGATAATACGAGCAATTTTTGCTTTTAATTCTGGAATTTTTACACTGTTTGTTACTTCGCTTGTAAACGCATACATCAACAAAGCTTTGGCTTCTTTTTTAGGAATGCCTCGTTGTTGCATGTAGAACATCGCGCTTTCGTCTAATTGTCCAATCGTACAACCGTGAGAACATTTTACATCATCGGCAAAAATTTCCAATTGTGGTTTTGCGTTGATGGTAGCTTTATCGCCAATTAAAATGTTGTTGTTTTGTTGGAACGCATCAGTTTTTTGGGCTTCTTTTTCTACGAAAATTTTTCCGTTGAAAACTCCGGTTGAACTATCGTGTAAAATCGTTTTATAGTTTTGGTGGCTTTCGCAATTTGGTGTGGCGTGTTGCACTAACGTATAATGATCTACATGTTGTTTATCGCCAATAATGGTAATTCCTTTCAAAGTTGAATCGATTCTTTCACCTTGGTGATAGAAATTCAAGTTGTTTCTTGTGATGTTTCCACCAAATGAAAACGTATGCACCGCTACTCTACTTTCTTGCTTTTGAGCAATGTAAGTATTGTCAATCAAATTTGCGGTTTGTACATCGTTTTGTACTTTGTAATAATCAACAATCGCACGTTTTTGAGCGAAAATCTCGGTAACCGAATTCGTTAAAACTGGATTGCTATTCAAACTTTGATGACGTTCTACAATTTGAACATGAGCGTTCTCTCCAATAATTACTAAATTTCTAGGTTGCACCATCAAAGCTGCCTCATTTCCTGTTGAGAAATAAATAATCTCGATTGGCTTTTCAACCACTTTACTTTTTGGAATGTTGATATACGCTCCTTCTAAAGAAAAAGCCGTATTTAAAGAAGTTAAACTTTCTTCCTTATTAGCAATTTGATTGAAATACGTGTCCACAATCATTTTATATTTAGGCTTGGTCAATGCCGAAGACATCAAGCAAACATCTAAACCATCATGCGTAGTAGAAGACAAAAACGAACTGAAAATTCCGTCAATGAAAACTACTTTGTATGTATCAATTTCGTGTAAAAAATACTTTTTAACATCTTTGAATTCAATCGTATTTTCTTTCTTTGGGAAAACCGAAAAATCATTCTTTAAAATCGCATTTAATGATGTGTATTTCCAAGCCTCCTCTTTTTTAGTAGGGAAACCTTTGTTTTCGAAATTTTTTATGGCTTGATTTCGAACTTC
Source organism: Flavobacterium sp. (assembly GCA_044354955.1). Taxonomy (GTDB): domain Bacteria; phylum Bacteroidota; class Bacteroidia; order Flavobacteriales; family Flavobacteriaceae; genus Flavobacterium. The sequence goes on from JBIKZB010000003.1 coordinate 7,179, forward strand.
ATGTAAATCTTCATTGTCCTTGATTTTTTCTTCAAAGGCCATGAAGGAAGCTAACATTTTTTCTTTCAACTCCATATTATGCTTCTTGTTCTTGTTTAATCCAGTCGTATCCTTTTTCTTCTAGTTCTAAAGCTAAATCTGCTCCACCTGTTTTTACGATTTTTCCGTCCATTAAAACGTGAACAAAATCTGGAACGATATAATCTAACAAACGTTGGTAGTGCGTAATCACTAATACAGCGTTGTTTTCGTTTTTTAATTTGTTCACACCATTAGCCACAATTCGTAACGCATCGATATCCAACCCTGAATCGGTTTCGTCCAAAATTGCGATTTTTGGTTCTAACATTGCCATTTGGAAAATCTCGTTACGTTTCTTTTCACCACCCGAAAAGCCTTCGTTTAGAGAACGCGACAAGAATTTTCTATCCATTTCCAATAATTCTGATTTTTCACGAATTAACTTCAGCATTTCGTTGGCTGGCATTTCGTCTTGCTTATTGGCCTTACGTTTTTCATTGATAGCCGTTTTGATGAAATTCGTTACCGAAACACCAGGGATTTCCACTGGATATTGGAACGATAAGAAAATCCCTTTATGAGCTCTTTCTTCTGGTGCTAATTCCGAAATTTCTTCTCCGTCTAAAAAGATTTCTCCTTGAGAAACTTCATAGTTTTCGTTTCCAGCAATAATAGAAGATAATGTTGATTTTCCAGCACCGTTTGGCCCCATAATCGCATGAACTTCTCCTGCCTTAATTTCTAGGTTGATTCCTTTTAATATTTCTTTGTCTTCTACCGAAGCGTGTAAGTTTTTTATTTGTAACATTTTGTAAATGTATTATATATTCGAATTTATGATTGATTATCCTACAGAACCTTCTAACGAAATTTCCAACAATTTCTGCGCTTCTACCGCAAATTCCATTGGTAATTTATTCAATACTTCTTTACTGAATCCGTTTACGATTAAGGCAATTGCTTTTTCGGTTGGAATTCCGCGTTGGTTGCAATAAAACACTTGGTCTTCTCCAATTTTTGAAGTCGTAGCCTCGTGTTCAATTTTTGCCGAAGCATTTTTGCTTTCGATATATGGAAACGTATGTGCACCACAATTATTCCCCATTAAAAGAGAATCACACTGCGAGAAATTACGCGCGTTTTCGGCTCGTGCTCCTATTTGCACTAATCCTCTATAACTATTTTGTGATTTTCCTGCTGAAATTCCTTTGGAAATAATTGTTGATTTTGAGTTTTTACCCAAGTGAATCATTTTCGTTCCTGTATCGGCTTGCTGATAATTGTTAGTAACGGCAATCGAGTAAAATTCGCCAATTGAATTGTCACCTTTTAAAACAACCGATGGATATTTCCAAGTTACAGCCGAACCCGTTTCTACTTGTGTCCATGAAATTTTAGCGTTTTTCTCGCACAAACCTCTTTTGGTTACGAAATTATAAACACCACCTTTTCCTTCTTTGTTTCCAGGATACCAGTTTTGCACGGTTGAATATTTAATTTCGGCATCATCCATTGCAATTAATTCCACAACAGCTGCATGCAATTGGTTTTCATCACGACTTGGAGCCGTACAACCTTCTAAATACGAAACATAACTACCTTCATCAGCAATTAGTAACGTTCTTTCAAACTGACCTGTTCCACCTTGATTGATTCGGAAATAGGTTGATAATTCCATTGGACAACGAACGCCTTTTGGAATATAACAGAAACTTCCGTCAGAGAAAACCGCGGAATTTAAAGCCGCATAAAAATTATCTTTCTGCGGAACGATGGTTCCTAAATATTTACGAACTAATTCTGGATGTTCTTTAATGGCTTCCGAAATCGAACAAAAAATAATGCCTTTTTCGTTTAATGTTTTCTTGAAAGTCGTTGCTACAGAAACCGAATCTACCACGATATCAATCGCAACATTATTCATTTTCTTTTGTTCGTCAACTGAAATTCCTAACTTTTTGTACATCGCCAAAAGTTCAGGATCAACGTCTTCTAATTTTTTATTCGGATCGGCTTTTTTTGGTGCCGAATAATACGAAATTGCTTGAAAATCTGGTTTTTCGTAATGCACGTTTGCCCATTCTGGCTCAATCATTTCTTGCCAAGCTCTGAAGGCTTCCAAACGCCATTCGGTCATCCATTCAGGCTCTTCTTTTTTCTTTGAAATCGCACGAACAATATCTTCATTTAACCCAATAGGAAACGTTTCCGAGTCCAATTCGGTATAAAATCCGTATTCGTATTCTTTATTTTCTAATTCGACTTTTAAGTCGTCCTCAGTATATTTACTCATAATTTTTGATTTATAGAGAGAAACTCTCTCCACATCCACACGTTCTTTGTGCATTTGGATTGTTAAAAACAAATCCTTTTCCGTTTAAACCACCTGAAAATTCTAATATTGTTCCTGCCAAATAAAGAAAACTCTTTTTCTCAACGGCAATTTTTACATTATTATCTTCAAATATTTTATCGTTTTCACCTATTTGGTTGTCAAATTTCAATTCATAAGACAAACCGGAACAACCACCACTTTTTACGCCTACTCGCACGTAATCTTTGGCCGCGTCAAAACCATCTTCTTGCATCATGCTGATGATTTTTTTACTTGCTGTATCAGATACTTTAATCATTTCTTATTTTGATTTTGTCTAAATTAACGGCAAAGATAAGTTATAAATTACTTTTTACAAGAATTGCTAACATTTTTATAACTTATTACAGTATAATTTTTATTTATAAAGCACGTTGGAAAAATGTATTATCAATTTTTGTAAATTGCAGGAAATTTATATAAAAATGAAACTATATCCAATAGAAGCCGGAAATTTTAAATTAGACGGTGGTGCTATGTTTGGCGTAGTTCCAAAAACCATTTGGAATAAATCCAATCCGGCCGATGAAAACAACTTAATTGACATCGCTGCAAGATGTTTACTAATTGAAGACGGAAATCGTTTGACACTAATTGATACCGGAATGGGCAATAAACAATCGGATAAATTTTTTGGCTATTATTCGCTTTGGGGTGACCATTCATTAGATAAGTCGCTAAAAAATGCTGGTTTTCACCGCGATGATATTACCGATGTGTTTATGACGCATTTACATTTTGACCATTGTGGAGGTAGCGTGAACTGGAACAAAGACAAAACGGGTTACGAAGTAGCTTTTAAAAATGCGAAATTTTGGACCAACGAAAACCATTGGGAATGGGCAACAAAGCCAAATTCAAGAGAAAAAGCTTCATTTCTTCATGAAAATATCATTCCGATGCAAGAAAGTGGTCAATTGAATTTTATTAAAAGACCCGATGGTGATTTTTTATCTGAATCGGAACTTGGTTTTGGAATTTTCTTTGCGGACGGGCATACCGAAAAACAAATGTTACCACATATCAATTACAACGGAAAAACCATCGTTTTTTGTGGTGATTTATTAGCAACTGCCGGACATATTCCGATTCCTTACGTTATGGGTTACGACACAAGACCTTTATTAACATTGGACGAAAAAGCAAAATTCATGAATGCTGCTGCAGAAAATAATTATTATTTGTTTTTAGAGCACGATGCACACAATGAAATTATTACGGTAGAAAAAACAGAAAAAGGGGTTCGATTAAAAGAAGTTTTCAAAAGTGAAGATATTTTAAAATAAAAAAGCTATTTAATTGTAACAAATACACAACATATCAGTCCAATAACTGAAATTTAATTAATTAAAAAATGAAGAGAAATTTTAGACCTCTATACTTAAGTTTAGCTTTTGCCTTTGCTTTAGCAAGTTGCGGAACGCAAAAAATGGTTTCAACTCCAGTTGAAAATATTGATAATTTACCTTTAAAAACTACTCCAGTTGCAGAAAATGATTTAAAACGTTGGAGTCATTTAGATTTAGTAAAAGACACGATTCCTGGAATGAGTGTTGACAAAGCTTATAAAGAATTAATTAAAGGAAAAAAGGGTAAAAAAGTTATCGTTGGAATTGTAGATTCAGGCGTTGATATCAATCACGAAGATTTGAAAGCGGTGATTTGGACCAATCCAAAAGAGATTGCTGGAAATGGCATTGACGATGACAAAAACGGATACATTGATGATATACATGGGTGGAATTTCTTAGGAGATGCTGTTCACGAGCAATTAGAAATGACACGTATTGTTAAAAAAGGACCTGGAACTCCAGATTATGATAAAGCGAAAGCCCAATTAGAGGAAGAGCTAAAAGGAATTCAGCCACAAAAACAACAATTAGATTTTATATTAAATGCTGAGAAAACAGTAGCAACTTTCCTTAAAAAAAGTGATTTTACGCTAGAAGAAGTAAAAGCAATTCAATCGGATGAAACTGGGGTTAAACAAGCAAAAGCAATGTTTACTCAAATTTTAAGCAAATCTACCAAGGCTGAATTTGATGCTCAAATTGAAGAATTTAAAGACTATGTTTATGGACAAATAAACTACAATTTAAATGTTGAGTTTGATGGTAGAAAAATTGTGGGTGATAATCCAAACGATTTGAACGACACGAAATACGGAAACAATAATGTAGTTGGTCCTGAGCCAAAAGAAGCAAAACACGGAACACACGTTGCTGGAATTGTAGCTCAAGTTAGAGGAAATAATCTTGGTGGTGATGGTGTAACTAATAACGCTCAAATATTAACGGTAAGAGCAGTTCCCAATGGTGATGAATATGATAAAGATATCGCTTTAGGAATTCGTTATGCGGTGGATAATGGTGCTAAAGTAATCAACGGTTCATTCGGAAAATACTATTCACAACAAAAAGAATGGGTAATCGATGCCATCAAATACGCTGAATCAAAAGATGTTTTAGTAGTAATTGCTGCTGGAAATGAATCATTTGATTTAGATGTTACGAACAAATATCCAAATGACACTTACGATGGAAGTCCAGAATTTGCTAAAAATGTATTAATTATTGGTGCTCTTTCTCCAGCTTATGGAAGTAAAATGATTGCTGATTTTTCTAATTACGGAAAAAACAATGTAGATATTTATGCTCCTGGAGATGAAATATATGCTACAACTCCATTAAATACTTACGAATATTTACAAGGAACTTCAATGGCTTCGCCAAATGTGGCGGGTGTTGCAACATTAATTCGTTCGTACTATCCTAGTTTAACTGCTGTTCAAGTAAAACAAATTATTATGGAAAGTGGAACTCCTTTAAAAAACACGGTGACTATTGGTGAAGACAAACATAAAGCTAATTTTGCAGATGCTTCAAAATCGGGCAGAATTGTAAATGCTTATAATGCCTTAGTTTTAGCGGCTAAAATGGCTAAATAACAGCCGTAAAGAATTACATAACTATTTCAAAATCCTACAAGATATAAGCTATCTTGTAGGTTTTCTTTTAAAAAACGAATATGAAAAAATTATTGTTTTTAAGTTTAGTTCCCTTCTTATCGTTTGGGCAAAACAATCCAAATCCAGGCTATTGGCAACAACATGTTGACTATAAAATGGAGGTGAAAATGGATGTGAAAAAATTCCAATATACCGGAAAACAAGAAATTGTGTACACCAATAATTCAAATGATACCTTACATAAAGTGTATTATCATTTGTATAATAACGCTTTTCAACCTGGAAGCGAAATGGATGCAAGGCTTCAGGCTATTTCCGATCCAGACAAACGCATGGTGCGAACCTTTAAGAAAGAAGGAAAAGACATAAAAGAAAGTAAAATCAGCACCTTAAAACCAAATGAAATTGGCTATTTAAACATCGCTAATTTCAAACAAGATGGGGTTGCAGCAACCACAAAAGTAGTAGGAACCATTTTAGAAGTTACGTTAGCGAAAGCTATTTTACCAAAACAAAAATCCACACTTTCCTTAGATTTTCAAGGACAAGTACCATTACAAATTCGACGTTCTGGAAGGATTTCAGAAGAAAGCGTTGCTTTATCAATGACCCAATGGTATCCAAAATTATGTGAATATGATTTCGAAGGATGGCACGCTAACCCATACATTGCAAGAGAATTTCATGGCGTTTGGGGAAATTTCGATGTAAAAATTACCATTGACAAAGCTTACACTATTGGTGGAACAGGTTATTTACAAAACAAAAACGAAATTGGTCACGGCTATCAAGATGCGGGTGTACAAGTGGTTTATCCTAAGAAAACTAAAACCCTAACTTGGCATTTTTATGCGCCTAACGTGCATGATTTTGCTTGGGGAGCCGATAACGAATTTATTCACGATATGATTTTAGGTCCAAATAATGTTGAATTGCATTTCTTATACAAAAACAAGAAAGAAAATTTAGAAAATTGGAAAAAAATGCAACCTAAAACAGCAGAATTGTTAGCGTATTTTAACGAAAACGTAGGACAATATCCATACAAACAATACTCTGTGATTCAAGGTGGTGATGGTGGAATGGAATATGGTATGTGTACCTTAATCACTGGAAATAGAGCTTTCGGAAGTTTAGTTGGCGTAACCGCACACGAAATGGCGCATTCGTGGTTCCAATTTGTTTTAGCTACTAACGAAACCAAACACGAATGGATGGACGAAGGATTTACTTCGTACATTTCTAATTTAGCGATGAACAAAGTGTTGCCTCCAAAAAAACCTGAAAACCCTTTTGAAGATTCCTATAAAAACTACATTTATTTAGCAAAATCAGGAAAAGAACAACCACTTTCTACGCATGCTGATCGATATGATTTAAACATGGCGTATGGGATTTCGGCTTATAGCAAAGGAGAAGTGTTTTTAGTACAATTGGGTTATTTAATTGGGCAAGAAAACCTCAATAAAACCATCAAACGATACTACAACGAATATAAATTTACGCACCCAACTCCAAACGATATTAAACGTGTGGCGGAAAAAGTTTCGGGAGCAAATTTAGATTGGTATTTGTTAGATTGGACTTTAACTACCAATACCATTGATTATAGCATTAAAGAAGTTTCGGAAGCCAATGCTGCGAATACAAAAGTAGTTTTTGAGAGAAAAGGAAGAATGCCAATGCCTTTAGACGTAATGGTTGAATATACCGACGGAACCAAAGAATTTTTCTACATTCCAAATACCTTAATGCGTTGGGAAAAACCTAATCCATACATTGGAATAAAAGGAAATGTCTTAAAAGGTTGGGATTGGGCTTATCCAACTTTTACTTTTGAAATTGCAAAACCAAAAGAAAAAATAAAATCCATCACCATAGACCCAGAAAATGTAATGGCAGATGTGAACAAAGAAGACAATGTTTTTTTTAAAAAATAGAATGAAATTTTAGTCGGCTTTTTTTATACCTTTGCCTCATGCAATTCACTTATCCCAAAAAAGAAAAATTAAAAAGCAAAACTACTATTGATTTACTTTTTTCAGAAGGAAATTCGGTTTCGAAATTCCCGCTGCGCTTGGTATATGTTGAAAACAAAGAAGAAAATGCCGAACTGATGAAAATGGGCGTTTCGGTTTCAAAAAAATATTTCAAAAAAGCGGTAGACCGAAATTATTTTAAACGCGTTTTGCGCGAAACGTATCGTTTAAACAAGCATATTTTAATTGATAATATTGAAAAACCTTATGCTTTTATGTTCTTTTATCAAACGAAAGAACGCCTTTCCTACAAAGAAATCGAAGAAAAAACCATCCAACTTTTTCAAAAATTCAACGAAAGTCAGAAGTAAATCTATCTTTTGGTTTAATTTTTGGACAATATTATTTACTTTCGTAAAAATGTATCAATACTTTTATTCATGAAACGATATTTCAGCGGAAAAATAATTATTCCTATTGTTGCGACAATATTTCTTTTTGTAGGTGTTAGTTTTAAAAACGATTTCTTTGAAATTGCCAAACAAATAGAAATTTTCACAGGTCTCTTCAAAACCGTAAATCAAAATTATGTGGATGAAACCAATCCGGGAGAAATGATGGATAATGCCATAAAAAACATGTTGAAAGAATTGGATCCATATACCGTTTTCTTTAATGAACAGGATGTTTTAAAATTCAAAATCAACAATACAGGCGAGTACACTGGTATAGGTGCTATGGTACAACGTAAAGAAGGAAAGGTTTTACTAAAAGAAATTTACAAAGGATTTCCCGCAGATAAAGCAGGTCTAAAAGCGGGTGATGAAGTAATTCAAATTGGTGATATTAATTTAAAAGAATATAAAGAAGACGCCTCGCAATTGTTTCGTGGTGCTAAAAACACTAAAATTGAAATTCAATACATTCGACAAGGAAAAACGCAAAATGCAACAATTGTTTTAGATGATGTTGAAATAAAAGCCGTTCCGTTTTTTGCGCTGTTAAAAGATAATGTAGGATATATTGTACTTACTAAATTTACTGAAAAAGCGAGTGCAGAAACCAAATCAGCATTGTTAGAATTAAAAAAACAAGGTGCTACCAAGATCATTTTAGATTTAAGAGGAAACCCAGGAGGATTACTTCATGAAGCAGTAAATATTTGCAATCTTTTTGTGGCTAAAAACGAATTAATTGTAACGACAAAATCAAAAAATACCAAATATAATTTAGAATATCGAAGTAAAAATGAACCTATCGATTTAGAAATTCCGTTGGCTGTTATTGTTGATGGAAAAAGTGCATCGGCTTCAGAAATTGTTGCGGGCGCCATTCAAGATTTGGATAGAGGGGTTGTTTTAGGTTCGAGAAGTTTTGGAAAAGGGTTGGTACAACGTCCATTAGATTTGTCTTACGGTACGCAAGTTAAAGTAACTATTTCTAGATATTATACCCCATCAGGAAGATGTATTCAAGCATTAGATTATTCAAAAAAGGACGAAAACGGAAAAGCAATTAAAAAATCTCAAAACGAATTCAATGCTTTTAAAACCAAAGCAGGTAGAACGGTTTATGATGGTGGAGGTGTTTTACCTGATGTAGAAATTGAAGAAACGAAAACCGCTAGTATATCAGAGGCTGTAATAAAAACAGATGCCATTTTTAACTTCGCCACACAATGGTATTTTAAAAACACAACCCTTGCGGGAATTCCCAACATTACTGATGTCGATTTTAATACCTTTAAAGCCTATTTGAAGCAGGAAAAAATTAGTTTAGATACAGAAACATATAAAGCAATGAAAAATGTTTTAGAAACTGCTAAAAACGAAAAAATAGAGGCGCAAATTGCAAATGAATACAAGCAATTGGAACTGGCCATAGAAAAAAATCAAGAATTAGAATTGGATAAAAATAAAAATCAAATCAAAAAACTAATTCAAGAAGAACTAATTACACGTTATGTATATCGTGAAGGATTGTATACATTTTATACAAAAAACAATGTCGAAATTGAAAAAGCCATAATGCTTTTAAACAATACAAATCAATACAAATCAATTTTAAAAAAATAAAATGAAACGCTTTTTATCAATACTTTTTTTTGTTTTTTCATGTTTTACTTTTGGACAAGAAGAAGAAGAAGTACACTCTATTTTTTTTGAATTTGATAAATTTAATTTAAAAACAGAACAAGCCGATGCAGTAGTTACGTTTGTAAGTAAAATTGATACTTCTCGAATTGAATCGGTTCAGATATTTGGGTATTGTGATGACCGCGGGAAAGATGCATACAACTACACTTTATCAACCAACAGAGCCAATACGGTTAAAAACAAACTGATAGAGCGCGGAATAAAAAGTAAAATCATCATTACCTTGGAAGGGAAAGGCAGAATTATGCTAGATGAAGACATGCAAACTAATGTTCCAGAAGCGCGTTCTAAAAACCGACGAGTAGATGTGGTGGTAAATTTTAAACCTATTGTAATTGAAGATTTAAAGATTCCAGGGGTTTATAGTACTATTAAAAAAGATAGGATTGTGGGCGATAGAATTTATCTCGACCACGTTTTATTTGAAAGAGGAAGCAGCCAATTGACCTATAAAGCAAAAAAAGAATTGGACAGAATAGCTCTAGAGCTTCACAAATACAAAAATATTCACTTCGAAATTCAAGGGCATGTTTGTTGCACGCCAACCTTCCAAAAAGAAGCAGTAGACCGCGACACTAAAAAACGCGAATTATCTATCAATCGTGCAAAACGAGTATATAATTATTTCTTGATGAAACACATCAGTAAAACCCGCATGACTTTTAAGGGTTATGGCAACACCCAATCGTTAAAAAAAGGCAGCACTTTAGACCGTAGGGTTGAACTTTTGATTACTAAAAATGATGTGGTTCCTGTGGAAGCTAAGAAGTAATTATTTTTTCTTCATCTGAATATGCGGAATATCATCTTCTAAATACATTTCGCTGGTTTGGATAAATCCGTGCGATTCGTAGAATTTTTTTAGATATTCTTGCGCAGAAATTGTGATAGCGGTTTCATTAAAATTTTGTTTAATTGCCTCAATAGAAACCCGCATTAAATCGTGACCGAATTTTTTATCGCGGTATTTTGGGCTTACCACAACTCTTCCTATTGATGTTTCGTCAAAATAATACCCTTTGTTGAACAAACGAGAATACGCAGCTAAATCGCCATTGCAATAGCCTAAAACATGAAGTGCTTTCTCGTCTTTACCATCAATGTCTTGATAAACGCAATTTTGCTCCACCACAAACACTTCTGAACGAAGTTGTAGCAAAGAATATAGTTCGGTTATAGAAAGTTCGTTAAATCGCTTTATTTTGAATGTTATTTCCATGATAAAAAAGAAAGTTCCCAATGAAGGGAACTTGATATTATTTTAAAAACTTAACCGACTGAATAATGGCTTCCAATTCGAAAACCAAATCACGCTTCGATTTGGATGGATTATAAGTGAATCCTTCTATGATTAAATAACGATTATTTTTAGTGTCTTTGATAGCATAATTTACAAAAGGTCCGGCCATAAAGTCATTTTTCAATTCCCAAGTTCCTTTTGTTAAATAGGTTTTCTTGCCTGCAACAGTTACATCAAATAAATAAGGAGCATAAGCAGCTTCAGTAATCATCCAGGTGTTTGGTAATGCTCCGTGAATGTTAGCTTTTCCAACTTCATCACGCATTGCGGTAATATTGGCTATAATATTGGTGTCTTTTTCAACCTTTTCAATTGGAACTTGATAAATTAAAATACTGTTATAACCTGAAGTAAATTCTTTTCGTAGCCAAATGAAATTCTCTTTTACCATATCGTATTTAAATCCAAATCCGATTTGTAAACTTACACCAAACTTCTTTTGAATCTGTTTATCAGAAACCAATGATTTTTTCATTCGAATTTGATTTTCAACAATTTCAGAAGCTTTGATTGTTTTGATGATTTCGGCCGATTTTTCTTCTATAACATTTAAAACATCTTCCGTATCTGTTCCAGAAATGAAAAATATATTTTGTGGCTTGGCAAATTTATTAGTGTTTGCGGCATAACCTGCTTCTTTACCTTTTTTGACAACAATAATGTTACGGCTTTTACGTACAAAACCTTCAAACACTTTTGTTGGATATTGATTTAGAGTAAACAAAGGCTCTTCTTGTGGCAAACCATCTACTGGAGCTGCAAACTTTTTACGAATACTATCTCCAATTTCGCCATTCCATAAATTATCATCAATAATGATAGAAACGTTGTTAATTTTACCATTAGATTCTGATAATATAGCTTGAACATCTTCTTTAGAAGATTCTTTACAAGAAAAAAGTGATACGACTAAAAGAGTTAAAATTGCAATTTTTTTCATAATGAAAAACGTTTAATTATCCGTTTATTTTTAATTTCATTCCGGGTTGAATATTGTCCCCGCTAATATCGTTCCATTTTTTTATGTCGTCTATAGAAACGCCAGGAAATTGTTTAGAAATTGAAAACAATGAGTCACCCGTTTTTACCTCGTATGTGCTATTTTTAGTGTTATTAGACTCGTTTTGTACAACTATTTTTTTATCGGAATAAATTTTTAATTTTTTTCCAGCTTGAATGGTATTCCCTTTAATGTGATTCCAAGATTTCAAATTTGAAATAGAAACATTGTATTTATCTGCAATCTTTCCTAAACTTTCTCCACTTTTAATGGTGTGATATTGCGTTTTACGTTCAAACTTTGGTTTACTTACAAAAGTAGAATCAGGACTAGAAGCTATTGAATCTTTTGAAGATAATGCAGCATATTCCTGCTTTGTTTTTTCTTTATGCGTGTCGGTATATTCTATATAAGCGTAAATTTTTTCTTCGTTAGAAACAAAAAGACCCATTTTATTTTTTGGTAAGCGCAAATAATGAGGTTTATCGGCTTCAAAAGGTATTACCTTTAATTTGTAAATTGGATTTAAAAACTCTAATTGTTCCACTGGAATATCTAATAAATCCGAAATTTGTTTAAAAGACATTTGTTTTTTCACCATAATCGTATCCGTTTCAAAATACGTTACAGGCGCTTTTTTAGGTTGAATTCCGTGTTCTTTCTTAAATTCGTAAATGTAAAAAGTGGCTAAAAATGCCGGTACATAATTAGCAGTTTCCTTTGGTAAGTTTTTTCTAATATTCCAATAATTCTGACTACCTCCAGAACGACGAATGGCTTTTGAAACATTCCCTGGTCCACAATTATAGGCGGCCAAAACCATACTCCAATCACCAAAAATCCCGTACAAACTTGATAAATATTGACACGCAGCTTCGGTAGCTTTTAATGGATCGTAACGTTCATCAACATAAGAAGTAACTTCTAAATTATATTGTTTTCCGGTTGGGTACATAAATTGCCATAAACCAGAAGCTCCAACTCTTGATTTTGCTTTCGGATTTAAAGCCGATTCAACAATTGCTAAATACTTCAATTCTAACGGAATATTGTATTTTGCTAAATGCTCTTCAAACATGGGAAAATAATATTCTGAAACCGCCATCAAACGCTCAAAAGCTTTCGGTCTGTTTTTTAAAAACGCTTTAATAGTGTTTTCTAATGCGGGATTATACTCAATATTAAAAGGCGATTTAGCATCCATTTTTGCTAACCTTTTTTTCAATATTTCTGTAGATAAATCATAATTTACTTCAGAATCTATGTTGATGTCCGAAATATCAGAAAACATA
>JBIKZB010000119.1:0-5872 GCA_044354955.1 Flavobacterium sp.
TTGGTGTTGTTTGTAGAGTAGGTTTAAAAGTGTTCAGTTTAACAATTCAATTAAATAAAAAAACCTGCAAGTCTATCAACTCACAGGTTTGTCTATTTTCTATATTATATTCTCTTTGTTCTAAACTAAAGATTCATAAAAAAATCATTCCCTTTGTCATCGGTAATAATAAACGCTGGAAAATCTTTCACCGTTATTTTACGAACGGCTTCCATACCTAATTCTTCAAAATCCACGACTTCTACCGATAGAATATTTTCTTTTGCCAAAATAGCAGCTGGACCACCAATCGAACCCAAATAGAATCCGCCGTGTTTTTTACAAGCATTCATTACGTCTTTGCTTCGGTTTCCTTTGGCTAACATAATCATACTTCCGCCTGCCGCTTGGAATTCATCTACATAAACGTCCATTCTTCCTGCGGTGGTTGGTCCAAAACTTCCTGATGGCATGCCGTCTGGTGTTTTTGCAGGTCCAGCATAATATACAGGATGGTTTTTGAAATACTCTGGCATTGGTTTTCCAGCGTCTAACAATTCTTTAATTTTTGCATGCGCAATATCACGTGCCACAATCAACGTTCCGTTTAATTTTAAACGCGTTTTGATTGGGTATTTTGATAATTCTGCTAAAATTTCTGGCATTGGTTTGTTCAAATCAACTTCCACCGCAGGCTCTAAATGAGGCGCTGTAGCAGGTAAAAACTGTCCCGGATTTGTTTCTAATTGCTCTAAGAAAATTCCGTCTTTCGTAATTTTCCCTTTGATATTTCTATCTGCCGAACAAGAAACTCCCATTCCAACAGGACAAGAAGCCGCATGACGAGGCAAACGAATTACACGAACATCGTGCGTTAAATATTTCCCACCAAATTGTGCTCCAATTTGACTTTCTTGACAAATAATTTGTACTCTTTTTTCCCACTCTAAATCGCGAAACGCTTGACCCGACATATTTCCAGAAGTTGGTAAATTGTCGTAATATCCTGCGGATGCTTTTTTCACGGCTGCTAAATTCGCTTCTGCAGAAGTACCACCAATAACGATAGCCAAGTGATACGGGGGACAAGCCGCTGTTCCTAAATCCATAATGCGCTCACGAACAAATTCGTCTAACGATTTTTCATTCAACAACGATTTTGTCTTTTGATATAGAAACGTTTTGTTCGCCGAACCACCACCTTTTGTTAAGAATAAGAACTCATATGAATTTCCTTTTTTCGCATAAATATCAATTTGCGCCGGTAAGTTCGAACCCGAGTTTTTTTCTTCAAACATCGAAATCGGAACAATTTGCGAGTAACGAAGATTTTTATTTTGGTACGTATTGTAAATTCCTTTTGACAACCATTCGCCATCTTCTACGCCTGTGTAAACGTTTTCACCTTTTTTGGCAACCACAATTGCTGTTCCTGTATCTTGGCAAGAAGGCAATTGACCTTCTACCGCTACTGCAGCATTTTGCAATAAATTATAGGCTACAAAACGGTCGTTGTCTGTTGCTTCAGGATCTTCAATAATGTTTCTTAGTTTTTGTAAATGTGCTGAACGCAACATAAACGAAACATCGTCCATCGCTTCTTGTACTAATAGTTCTAATCCTTTTGGATCAACCACTAAGATTTCTCTATCGCCAAGTTGCTCTACTTTTACGTAATCAGAAGTTAATTTTTTGTATTGTGTATCATCTTTTAAAATTGGATACGGGTCTTGATATAAAAAGTCCATTTGTGTATGTTTTGAAAGGTAAAGTTACGGATATCCTGCAAGGTTTCCAAAAGCTATCCTGAAAGTTTTGTGTCTTCTAACCTGCAAGGTCTTTTTTGACCTTGTAGGTTTGTTTTGAAAGATTATCTATATTCTGTTCTCACACCTACAAGGTTTTGGAAACCTTGCAGGAGGAAATAGGTTTTTTATTCAAGCAAATGTTTTTCAGACAAAATTTCATTTTTAAAATCATGACAATAAATAAAGTTTTCTTTAGAATTAAACAACTGAATTACTTCTTCTCTAATTAATTTGGTTGGTTTGTCTGAAATTAAAGATTGATAAGATGAAAACTGGAATCTTTTAAAATCAATATCTAAATGATGCTTTGGATTTAAATGAACATATTGAATTAAGTTTGTCAAATATGCTTCATTTTCAATTTTTATTCTTTTGAAGTGTTTTTCAAATAAACTTCCTGTTCTGTTGTTCTGTTTGTTGAAGGCTTTTGCATATGAATTGAAAAGATTTGAAAGAGCTTGAGTAATTTCATTTTCATTAACAATTCGAATGATAAAATGAAAATGATTATCCATCAAACAATAAGCGAAAGTTTCAGCTTTATTTTCCAAATGTTTTGAATATAATTTTAAAAAATATCGCTTGTTTTCATCAGAATTAAATATGACTTCACTATTTATACCTCGATTATAAATATGATAAACTTTGTCTTTTTCTAAAACTTCTAATTTCATGGTGTGCTTTTTTGATACCTACAGGGTTTTGTAAACCTTGCAGGAATTCAATTCGTTAAAAAAACCAACTCGCCACAAAAATCGCCGTAATCACACAAATCAAATCTACTAAAAGCATCATTCCTAAAGTATAACGGGTGTTTTTCACGTTGATACTTCCAAAATAAACCGCAATTACATAGAAAGTCGTTTCGGCACTGCATTGGAAAATACAACTTAATCTTCCAGTTAGAGAATCTGGTCCAAACTGTTTCATTGCATCAATCATAAATCCTCTTGAACCACCAGAGCTAAAAGGACGCAACATCGCCACAGGAAGCGAATCGGTGATTTCTTTAGCGACACCAATATGAGCAAATAAAAAGGAAATCCCGTAGCTTATATTTTCAAACAAACCACTATTTCTGAATAATGAAATAGCAACTAACATCCCCATTACATAAGGAAAAATAGTTACTCCCGTTTTTAATCCGTTGTTGGCTCCTGATACAAATGTGTCGAAAATGGTTGTTTTTTGTTCCACAAATTTCTTCTCCTGAACGAAAGAAAATATCAAAGTTCCACCTATGATTAATATCAATAACAATCCAGAAAGATTAGAAGTAAAATAATTTTTCCCGATTAAATCTAAACTGTTTACGTAAAATAATAATCCAACAATGGCTCCGATAACACCCATTAAAACTGCTAGTAGAGAAGCGCTTTTAAAATTAACTCGTTGTTTAATTCCAACCAAGATAAAAGCAGCAATTGTTCCTACGAAAGAAGTAATAATACAAGGTAACATTACATCGGCAGGATTGGCAGCATGTTCAGCCGCTCGATACCCAATAATTGAGGTTGGGATTAAGGTTAAACCCGCAGCATGTAAACACATGAACATAATTTGAGCATCACTTGCTCGGTCTTTATCATCGTTGAGTTCTTGTAAACTTTGCATGGCTTTTAATCCAAATGGAGTAGCCGCAGAATCCAGACCTAAAAAGTTAGCCGCAAAATTCAATGTCATGTAGGAAATTGATTCGTGATTTTTTGGAATAGAAGGAAATACTTTGGCAAATAGAGGACTTAGTTTTTTAGCCAATCGTTCAGAAGCACCAGAAATAATTAGTAATTCCATAATTCCACAGAAAAAAGACAAATAAGCCATTAAAGGCAGAATCAAATCGAACAAACTACTTTTAGTCATGGGTAGTAACCCATCAGCTTTTTGTTTTCCACTGTAGATTTTTACAGTTTGATTGTTGTACACATAAGTGGTGTCGGCATCAGCTTCATTTTTATTAATAATGAATGTTTTATCTTCCGCTTTTTGCACACTGTCTTGAACAAATTGCGGTACTTCTTTTAAATATTTTTCACCAATTAAAAGAGGTTCGCCTTGTTTGCCATTCAATACATAATCAATAGAATAGTATTGCGAAGAAAACAATCCGAAAACAATAAAAAAGATAGAAGATATAAATATCACTAACCAAAATCTGCTTAAAACCATATGTTATATTTTTTGTAAAAATACTATTTATAATAGAACAGTCCTAAAAGGTTTTCAAAACCTTTTAGCTCCCTTTTTTTATACATGAATAATTTCATCTTCTACCAATAAATCTTCTCTTCTTAGTCTCAGAAAAATTTGCGCCACTGCAATAACATCTTTTTCACAGTAAGTAATAATTCTATCAATATCATTTTCTATATAAAAAACACGCGCAACCTCGCTACCATCTATATCATCTTTTGGAGATGGAATTCCTAAAACTTTTGTAAGTAATTTTAATGAAGTAAAGTGTTTGTAATCACCAAACTTCCATAATTCTAAAGTGTCAAGATGAGGAACTTCCCAAGGTTTTTTACCGAATAAATTTAGTTTATTTGGCAAAGCAATTCCATTAATAATCATGCGTCTAGCAATAAACGGGATGTCAAACTCTTTAGCATTATGGCCACATAGTACATGTTGCGCTCCATTGAAATGGGTGTTTAGTAAATTTGAAAAATCTTGTAATATTTTCTTTTCTTCTCCCAAAAAACTGGTAACACGAAAGTTTCTAATATCTGCTTTATTTACAAAATACCCGACAGAAATGGTAATGATTTTTCCAAATTCTGCCCAAATTCCAGCTCTTTCGTAAAAATCTTCAGCCGAGACTTCGTCTTTTCGTTGGTATTGTGTTTTATGTTCCCATAAATAGCGTGTTTCTTCGTCTAAAATGCCATAATTTTGGTGTTCCGGAACAGTTTCAATGTCTAAAAATAGAATGTTGTTTAGGTTAATTTTTTCAATCATTTTTGTATGGTTTGTAGTTAGTTTTTTTAATTATTATACTTTCATCAGTATCATTTTTTTCTCAATTTCAACATTTCATAAGCTTCTTCCACATAAATATATAAATCTTCACTATGTGGATCGTATGATGTTTGAACACCTTTTAAATGGCCTAATCTAACAATAATTAACTCGTCTTCAGGAATTACAATTACAAATTGCCCTAAATGCCCACGCATATAGTATAAATCTTTTCCTAAAAAGTTGTGCATCCACCAGCCATACCCATAATGTGGAGTTTCATTAAAACGAGGAGTAATGCATTTTTTTACAAACGTACTATCTAATATTTGTTGACCATTCCACTTTCCATTATTCAAATATAATTTTCCAAATCTCGCGAAATCTCTTGCGTTACTTGCTATACAACAATAAGCCTTTTCAATTCCATCAGGCGCTTCATCCAGTTGCCAAAGTGCATCATTTTCTGCTCCCATAGGTTGCCAAAAATGTTTTGAAACATAAGCAGATAAATGTTCTCCAGTCGCTTTTTCAATACACATGGCTAATAATTGGGTAGCACCGCTTAAATATTTGAAGGATTGCCCAGGTTTTTCATTTATGTCTAAGTTTAAGATTACATTTTTTAAATCATCGTCAAAATAAGCTCGGGTAACGATTGAAAATGGACTGTAATATTTTTCATCCCAACTCAATCCAGATGCCATAGAAGACAAATCGCCAATGGTAACTTCTTTCGCATAAGTTCCTTTTAGTTCAGGAAAAAAGTCGGTTACTTTTTGATCTAAACTTTTCATTTTTCCTTCCATAAGGGCTTTTCCCATTGCCATGGTAACTATACTTTTTGCCATGGAAAAGGAATTTGATTTTGAATTTTCATCAAATCCATCAAAATAACTTTCGTGCCAAATAGTATCATTTTTAATGATGAGATATGCTATAGTTTGTAGCTCTTTATGATTTTTTGCTAACTCCTCGGTAGCCGGAATAGTGTTGTAATCTGATGCAATTGCCCATGGTTGTGCTATTCCTTTTTTGATTTCTCTATTTGGGAATTCTTTATAATCTTCTAAAAAGGCAGTAGTATAGCCTTTAAAATAAATAGTTCTTACGGCTCGTAAAAG
>JBIKZB010000120.1:0-5858 GCA_044354955.1 Flavobacterium sp.
CCCCAATCAATATACGTTTTTACAAATTCGTTTGAGAGTGGATTATCTGGACGTGTTTTACTAACCAATGTTACAGCGTACTCAATTACATTATCTGTAACAGGCATCTTACGAATAACATTCTGAAAATCAATAATTTCTTCAGCTGTAAACAAAGGATTAACAACAGGTTTAAGATTGGAAGTTGTTGCTTTTACCACATCAACTTCTTCTTGAAAAGAAGGATAATCTAATTTTATAGCAAACATAAAACGATCTAATTGTGCTTCAGGTAATGGATAAGTTCCTTCTTGTTCAATAGGATTTTGAGTTGCTAAAACAAAATAAGGCAAATCTAATTTATAATGACGACCTGCCACCGTAACTGCACGTTCTTGCATTGCCTCAAGCAAAGCTGCTTGTGTTTTAGGTGGCGTTCTATTGATTTCATCCGCCAAGATAATATTAGAAAAAATTGGTCCTTTAATGAATTTAAAATGGCGGTTTTCATCTAAAATCTCACTACCCAATATATCAGATGGCATTAAATCAGGTGTAAATTGAATACGTTTAAAATCTAAACCTAAAGCTTGGGAAATAGTGTTCACCATTAAAGTCTTTGCTAAACCAGGCACACCAACCAATAAGGCATGTCCACCTGAAAAGATACTCAACACAATTTGATGCACTACTTCATCCTGACCAACTATTACTTTAGCAATTTCTTGTTTTAAAGCTTTTTGTTTTTGAACTAATTCCTGAATGATTGTTACGTCTGACATATTTCACATTATTATTAAAGGACTAAATTAAGAAAAAAATATTAAAAAAACCCTCTGAAAATTCAAAGGGTTGGTTAATTTATTTCTTAAACCAATTGTTTGCAAACTCACAATCTTTATAATCATCTGAAATCTTAATATAGGTTTCTTTGATTTTTTCTTCTGTCCATTTTGCTATTTCTTTGATTTGCTTATCTCTAAGTGCTAATTCTTTAATTTTAATATAATCTTTAGAAAAATCAGCTTGATGCTCTTCAATTCTATTGTTAACTGTAATTATTTTATAGAACTTACCTGCCCCTCTTTCCTCATCTAATATTGGTAATGAAATTTCATTATCCTTTAATGCAGAAACTTGACCGTATAAAACAGGATCCATTTTCGTTAATTCAAACCTAGGCTCCATTGTTCTTGGGTTTAACAAAACTCCACCGCTGTTACGAGTCTCTTTTTGATCTGAAGATGATTTTGCAGCTTCAGCAAATGTAATTTCCTTATTGATAATTTTAGTTCTTATTTTTTCTATTTTTTCTTTGGCATCTTTCATAGCTTGAGTAGAAACCTTTGGCGAAATAAGAATGTGTCTTAATTCTACTTCTTGGCCTTTAATTTTTTCTACCATAATAATATGATAGCCAAACTCTGTTTCAAATGGTGCTGAAATTTCTCCTTCAGCCAAGCTAAATGCTACATCTTTAAATTCCTTAACAAAAGCTGTTTTACGGTTCATTTTATAAAAACCGCCGTTAGAACTTGAGCCTGGATCTTCAGAAAACAATACAGCTTTACTAAAAAAGCTTGAACCATTTAAAACATCTTGACGAATTTCATTAAGTTTATCTAAAACCCTTTTCTTCTCATTTTCTTCAATAATAGGATTGACTACAATTTGAGCCACTTCCATTTCAGCACCAAATGTTGGAATTTCATCCGCTGGAATGGCTTTAAAGAAATTTCTAACTTCTTCTGGCGTAATTTCTACAGCATCAACAATTTTTTTCTGCATTTGAGAAGTCAATTTGTTCATTTTAACAGCATCGAAAAAATGGCTTCTCAACTCATCTACATTCTTTTTGTTGTAATATTTTACTACTTTTTCAATTGAACCAATTTGTTCAACAGCAGCATCTAATTGTTCGTTCAAATAAGAGTTAACTTCCGCATCGGTTACCACAATACTATCTTGTATCGCCTGATGCGCATATAATTTATCTTCAAGTTGCTTTCCAAAAAGTTCACAACGTGTAATATCTTTAACATCTACACCTTGAGCTTTAAGCGTAATATAATCCAAATCAATGTCAGAATCTAATACTACATAATCTCCCACAACTGCAACTACACCATCTACTTTAATCTTTTTTGGTTGAGCAACTGCTATAACTGAAGTAACAAATAACAGTATTACTAGTATCTTTTTATTTATAAATTTCATATTTATTGTCTTTGATTGCGTCATTCGTAATCTCTTTTTCTAAAGTGTTAATTAATTTTAATTTTCTATTATTTATGATAATTTGTTTAATTGTTGGTCTTAAAAATTCTAGAGGAGTTGCACTATATTTAGGTAAAACTTTATTAACCTTTACTAACCAAACCGTACTTGAGTCAGGATATTGGAAATTCATACCACTGGATATATATTTTTGCTTATTCTCAATATTTATAAATGGTATTTTCTCATACACCTGATTGATATCAACCCAAATGGAGTCATTAAAAGCGTAACTTTTAAATTGAACTGCAAGCTGCTCTAACTCCTTTTTATCTTTCTTGGTAAAGGAACTAAACTTTGATTTAACTTTTGCAAATTTTGGATTTTCTTTAACTAAATTAATATATCTTAACTTAACAAGTTCATCAGAATTCTTAAAGTATTGCTTATTCTTATTATAATATTCAACTATTTGATCTTCTGTAACCGAAGTATCTATTTGTCTAATTACTAAATTCTCAATGTAGGCTTTAGTATACAAATCAACTCGATACTGCTCAATCAAAACATTAAATTCATCCAATTGACTTTTACCAATGTTTTTTTCAGCAGCTTCAAAAAGTAACTTCTGAGTAGCCCATTGACCAATAAATGATTTAACTATAGCGATACTATCTTGTTTTGAAGTTCCCTTTGGAACTAAATCTAAAATATCTGCTTCAAACAAATAATTTTCACCTACGCGCGCAATTGCTTTTGGTTTTCTTGGTGCTTTAAAGTAATCGCACGAAGTAACCATTAAGAGTAAAATTAGTATTTGAAAACAATATTTCATCTAGTTTTTCAATTGATTTTTTACCTTCGAAAAAACTTCAGTATTAATCTTTATTGTAAATTCACTTTTTAATTCATCAACCCAATTATTCTCTAAAAATTGTTGATAATCACTAATAACTTTACCTTTACATTCAGACAATTCTTTTACTCCTGCTGGCTTTGTATCTGTCACATTAACAACAAAAAAGTATTGATCTTTGGCAATAATATTAGTAACACCTTTAGATAGATTTTGAAAATTAGACAAAACATCATAATCTTCTTCATACAAACCTGACTTTGACATTACATTAACTTTGCCATCTTTATTCAATTGCTCTTTAATGTATTCTAAAGATTTTCCTTTTGCTAAAAATTTTTGAGCTTTTTCTACAAATTTCTTATCAGTTGATGATAATATATCTACAGTATATCTTTTCTTCCATTGGTAATTTTTACTGTTCTTTTGAAAGAAAGCTTGCAAACCAATAGTGTCATTTTTAGCTCTGTTCCATATTTCCTTTTCCATTAAATCAAATAATAACAAACCATCTCTGTATTCATCCATTACATTTTTAAACTCTGGAAATTCATTTTCTAAATTTTCATTATAGTAAGCCATTAATTGTTCATCAATAAATTTTTCAAATAATTCATCAACTAATTTAGAAACAGGTCTAGTTTTAATATTTGCCTTTTGTTTAGAAGCAATGAAATCGATAAATAATTTAGAATTTACTTTTTTATCATTATTAATAATTAAAATAGTTCCGTTTGCATCTTTGTTTTTTTCTGGAGCCACCCAAGTTTGAGAATAAAATTCATCCGTAACTACAGCTTTAATTTTAGCTAATAATTTTACATCTTTAGTTACTTTGTATTTTGCTCTCATTGTTTTAGCCAAAGAATTTGTAATCAGCATTGAACGCTCATCTTTTCTGATTTTCTCTTCTAATTCCACTTTCATTTCATCAAATAAACGAACAGGATGTTTTTCAATTAGTTTAACAATATGCCATCCAAATTGCGATTCAAAAGGAACTGAAATTTGATTTTTATCATTCAAGCCAAATGCAACATTTTCAAATACTTCAGAACTCAATTGTCCTGAACCAAAACGCTGTAAAACACCACCTTTTGGAGCTGATGATTTATCTTCTGAAAATTGTTGTGCTAACGTTTCAAAACTTTCACCTTGTTGAATTTTTTTATAAATATCATCAATTGTAGTTTTTGCTTTTTCATTTTGAGCCGCATCATTTTGTTTAATAATCATAATATGAGCAACTGTAACTTCTCCTCTATTTACTCTTTTGTCAACCACTTTTACAATATGATAGCCAAAACGGGTACGAAAAGGTTTTGAAATCTGACCAACATTTGTATTAAATGCAGCATTTTCAAATGTATAAACCATTCTAAAAGCAGAAAAATAACCTAAATCACCATTATTTTCTTTAACTGAAGGGTCTTCAGAAAACTGTTGAGCCACCGCAATAAAATCCTCTCCAGCTTCCAATCTTTTTTTAATATCTAAAACTTTTGTGTATGCTTTTAAAGTATCTTCAGCTGAGGCACCTTCGTCAACCAAAATTAAAATATGCGAAGCTCTTACTTCTTGTTGCATTCTTTCGTAGGCTTCTCGAATAAGTTCGTTAGTTACTTTTGAATCGTTTAGATAATTCTTTGACAATTGATTTCTGTAAGACTTCAATTCATTTTGATAAGATGTCCCATTTTGCAAACCAAGTTTATTCGCTTTTTCAACTTTTAATTTGTAGCCTAAAAACAATTCTAAATACTTGTCTAAATCTTTCTGAGAATCATCTTTTACTAAATCTAAATTTTTATTATACACTCTTATGAATTCATCAGTGTAAAAAGCATGATTATCAATTGTAAATAAAACTTCTTTGGTTTGTGCCGATAAAAAACAAGACACTAATAAAAAAGCAAAAATAAGTAGTCGACTAATTTTCATAATTATTTTATACATTTTAAGTTGTAATCGACAAAAATAACAATTCGATACTATTCTACAACATTTATACGCTAGTATTAACAGAAAATTCTACAAAAAAAGTTACTTTTGCACAAAATTTTGAATAATGAGTTTTATAGAAGAAATTGCAAGAAGACGAACTTTTGGAATTATATCGCATCCTGATGCTGGAAAAACCACTTTAACGGAAAAATTATTGTTGTTTGGTGGCGCAATTCAAGAAGCTGGAGCGGTAAAGAGTAATAAAATTAAAAAAGGAGCTACTTCCGATTTCATGGAAATTGAAAGACAAAGAGGGATTTCGGTAGCGACTTCTGTTTTGGCTTTTAACTATCAAAACAAAAAAATCAACATTTTAGACACGCCTGGTCACAAGGATTTTGCAGAAGATACGTTTAGAACGTTAACAGCTGTAGATAGTGTTATTGTAGTAATAGACGTAGCAAAAGGGGTTGAGGAACAAACAGAAAAACTAGTTGAAGTTTGTAGAATGAGAAACATTCCTATGATTGTTTTCATCAACAAATTAGACCGTGAAGGTAAAGATGCATTTGATTTGATGGACGAAGTGGAGCAAAAATTAAAACTTCGCGTAACCCCATTGAGTTTCCCTATTGGAATGGGATATGATTTCAAAGGCATTTACAATATTTGGGAAAAGAACATCAACCTTTTCGAGGGTGATAGTCGTAAAAACATTGAAGAAACGATTGCTTTTAACGACATTAATAGTCCAGAATTAGAGAAAATTATTGGTGAAAAACCAGCAAATCGCTTACGTGAAGAATTAGAATTAATTGAAGAAGTATATCCAGCATTTAGCCGAGATGAATATTTAGAAGGC
>JBIKZB010000121.1:0-5838 GCA_044354955.1 Flavobacterium sp.
GTTGGACTAAATCAGGCAGATGCTAAGTTATACATCTTTGACCGTTATGGTAAATTGTTAAAACAACTAAGCCCAACAGATACAAGTCAAGGTTGGGATGGAACATATAATCAGCAATTGCTGCCATCAACAGATTACTGGTTTACATTAGATTATACCGAAAATGGAGTTGCTAAACAGTTTAAAGCGCATTTCTCTTTAAATCGATAGGAAGTAATATTAATATTTTAAGAGCGGTACATTTATTTGTGCCGCTTTTTTTATTAAAATGATTTTTTGTTAAATGAAGTTGTAACTAAAATTAAAAATAGATAATAAAATACCCCCAAAAAGTGTTTAACTTTTTGAGGGTAGTCTATAAAAGATTTGTTATAATAATTAAATTATTTTTTATTGTAAGTAGTAATAGCTTCCTTTAAAATTTGAACTGATTTGATTAAATCATCTTTCTTTAAAACATAAGCAATACGAACCTCGTCTAAGCCTATATTTGGTGTTGAATAAAATCCTGCTGCCGGAGCAACCATGACAGTTTCACCATTTAAGTCATACGATTCTAATAGCCATTGAGCAAATTTATCCGCATTATCAATTGGTAATTTAGCAATGCAATAGAAAGCTCCTTTTGGGGTTGCTACTTTTACACCTTCAATTTTGTTTAATTCGGAAATTAAAGTATCTCTACGGTCCTTATATTCAGAAATTACATCGTCAAAATAACTTTGTGGCGTTTCTAATGCCGCTTCACTTGCAATTTGAGCATATGTAGGAGGACTTAAACGAGCTTGAGCAAATTTCATAGCAGTAGCCATTACTTCTTTGTTTTTTGAAACAATACACCCAATACGCGCTCCACACATACTATAACGTTTAGACACAGAGTCAATCATAATAGCATGTTCTTCTAATCCAGGAACATTCATTACAGAAAAATGTTTGTCTCCATCGTAGATGAATTCACGATATACTTCATCAGCAATTAAAAACAAATCATGTTT
The DNA here is from genome assembly GCA_044354955.1 of Flavobacterium sp. GTDB lineage: Bacteria > Bacteroidota > Bacteroidia > Flavobacteriales > Flavobacteriaceae > Flavobacterium. The sequence continues at coordinate 999 of JBIKZB010000121.1, forward strand.
CTTAACAATTTCAGCTAATTTTAAAATTTCCTCTTGTGAATATAAATAACCTGTAGGATTACCTGGATTACAAATTAAAATTGCTTTCGTTTTAGGTGTAATTAGTTTTTCAAAAGCTTCAATTGGAGGTAGCGCAAATCCTGTTTCTATTCCAGAAATTACAGGTACTACTTTTACTCCAGATGCTGTTGAAAATCCATTATAATTTGCATAAAATGGCTCTGGAATAATGATTTCATCATTTACATCCATTGTACTTCCCATTGCAAATAGTAAGGCTTCAGATCCTCCAGTTGTAATAATAATATCTTGTGTTTCTATTGGTAAACCATGGTTTTTGTAGTATTGAGAAAGTTTTGTTCTATAGCTTTCAAAACCTGCTGAATGACTATATTCTAACACTTTAATGTCTGCGTTTTTTACAGCTTGTAAAGCTATATCAGGAGTTTTTATATCGGGTTGACCAATATTTAAATGATATACTTTATTACCTTTTTTCTTAGCAATTTCTGCATATGGTACCAATTTTCTAATTGGCGATTCTGGCATTTGTTGCCCTTTTATGGAAACTTTTGGCATGATGTGTTTTTTAAAGATGTGCAAAATTGCATTTTTTTTTTGTTATAATAATGAAACAACTGATTAAAAAAATGTTAAATCATTTAATTAAACTATTGTTTTTTGTATCTTAGAATAAAAAAGTCAATGTTGAAATTATTTTTGTTAAGAATTCTGATTTTAAGCACTACGATTACTGTAGCACAAAATTCTGTGTCTTGAAATTCTAAAAGGGATAGGATTAAAATTCCTTTTGAACTTTCTCATAATCTAATTATAGTAGACGTTGTTTTTAATGGTGTTAAATTAAAAATGATTGCGGATACGGGTATTTCAAATGTTTTTTTGTATGCCAAATAATGAATCTATAGTTATGAAAGATGCCTATTTAAAAACAGTTTAGGGAGCTAGTGTTATCAAAATGAAAGAAAAAGTAGAATAAGTATTTTCTACTTTTTCTTTCATTTTGATAAAAACGTATCCGCTGCAACTACTCTAATTATTTTAAATTTGAATTAAAGCCAAATTTTGAAATTTATTCTATACGGAAAAATTCTCCAGCTGAGCGTGCTGGATTACAAATAGGTGATGTCATATTAAAGCTTAATAATTATTCTTCTCAAAATCTAACAATACAAAGGATAGTTGATTTGTTTCATTCTAAAGAAGGTAAGCAAATAACAATGAAAGTTGACCGTAAGGGAGAAATTAAAACCTTTAAATTTTATTTAGAAAAAATACTATAAAAAAGGCTCCAAAAAGTATCTTGTTTTTTGGAGCCTGTTAATATTTCTCTTTATTTATGAATTTGGAAAAGTTTTCTTTTTTACTAAAGGACTAACTTCTTCTTTAACAATAACAGTACCTTTAATTCGTAAGGGAACCATACCATTTGGTTTATTTATAGCGTTACTTTCAATAGTAATTGTTTTGCTTATTGGGCCTGGATTCATATTGTATTGAACTTTAATTTGACTCTTTCCTCCAGGTGGAATAGGGTCTTTAGGCCATTCAGGTACGGTACAACCGCAACTAGATTTAGCATTTCTTATTAAAAGTGGTTCGTTACCAGTATTTGTAAATTCAAAAATCCGAATCCCATCGTCTTTTCCTTTTTCCACTTCACCATAATTAATGGTTTCCTCTTTAAACTCAATCTTAGGGCCATTTTGAGCAAAGGAAGATATTCCAACTAATACAGTTAAATAAACAAGTATTTTTTTCATAATCTTATAAATTAATAGGTTGTTGTAAAATTAATTAAATATAAGTAACCAACAAACTACTCCTAACATTTTTTTTATTTTCGTGTTATAGTTACTTTTGCACTTAGTAATACAAAAAACATACCAAAGTTTATATTTAGGTGTTTATAGAAGCGAAAGGCTCGGGACTTATTTGTTATCCATTTTCCCGCTGTCCACTCTATCCGCTAAAAGCGGGATGCCACTCCCATCGGGGCTAGAAAGCTAATTTTTGGATTTTTTGTAATCGTTGTTTTATCATATTTTAAACAACAAACCAATAACAATAAACAATAAAAAATATAATGATTCCTGCACAATTCAACGCTAAAGAAGTAGAACAAAAATGGTACGCGTATTGGATGAAAAATGATTATTTCACCTCTAAACCCGACCATAGAACGCCATATACCATTGTAATTCCGCCACCAAACGTAACGGGAGTCTTACATATGGGACACATGTTGAATAACACTATTCAAGATGTATTAATTCGTCTTGCGCGTTTAAAAGGGTTCAATGCTTGTTGGGTGCCAGGAACAGATCATGCCTCAATTGCAACCGAAGCGAAAGTAGTAGCCAAGTTAAAAGAAGAAGGCATCAATAAAAACGATTTAACACGTGAAGAATTCCTAAAACACGCTTGGGAATGGACCGATAAATACGGTGGAACCATTTTAGAACAATTAAAACAATTAGGTTGTTCTTGCGATTGGAGTCGTACGAAGTTTACTATGGATGACGACATGTCAGCTTCTGTAATTCACTCGTTTGTAGATTTATACAACAAAGGATTGATTTACCGTGGTTACCGTATGGTAAATTGGGATCCAGAAGCTAAAACTACTTTATCTGACGAAGAAGTAATTTTTGAAGAACGTCAAGGGAAATTATATTTCATCAAATACAAAATTGAAGGTTCTGAAGATTTTTTAACCGTTGCAACCACGCGTCCTGAAACAATTTTTGGTGATACTGCAGTTTGTATCAATCCAAATGATGAACGTTTTTCACATTTAAAAGGTAAAAAAGCAATCGTTCCAATTTGTGGTAGAGTTATTCCTATTATTGAAGATGAATATGTAGATGTTGAATTTGGAACAGGTTGTTTAAAAGTAACGCCTGCTCACGATACAAATGATAAAACGTTAGGTGATAAACACAATTTAGAAATTATCGATATTTTCAACGAAGATGCTTCTTTGAATTCATTCGGATTGCATTATCAAGGAAAAGACCGATTTTTGGTTCGTGAAGAGATTTCGAAAGAATTAGAAACTATCGGAGATTTAGCAAAAACTGAAACGCATTTAAATAAAGTTGGAACTTCTGAAAGAACCAAAGCGGTAATCGAACCAAGATTATCCGATCAATGGTTCTTAAGCATGGAAGAATTGGTAAAACCAGCCATCAAAGCCGTTTTAGAATCTGATGAAATAAAATTATATCCAAGTCGTTTTAACAATACATATGCGCATTGGTTAAACAATATTCGCGATTGGAATATTTCACGTCAATTGTGGTGGGGACAACAAATTCCAGCGTACTATTTTGGTGATGGAAAAGAAGATTTCGTAGTAGCTGAAAACATAGAAAAAGCGCTTGAGCTTGCGAAAGAAAAAACTGCCAACTCAACACTGACCACTGCTGACTTACGTCAGGACGCTGACGCATTAGATACTTGGTTTTCTTCATGGTTATGGCCAATGGCTGTTTTTGGTGGTGTTTTAAATCCAGAAAGTGAAGATTTTAAATACTATTATCCAACGAATGATTTAGTTACGGGTCCAGATATTTTATTTTTCTGGGTAGCGCGTATGATTATTGCAGGGTATGAATATGCAGGCGAAAAACCATTTTCAAATGTATATTTAACTGGATTAGTGCGCGATAAACAAGGTCGTAAAATGTCAAAATCATTAGGAAATTCGCCTGAGCCACTTGGACTAATTGAAAAATTTGGTGCTGACGGAGTTCGTGTGGGATTGTTATTGAGTGCTTCGGCAGGAAATGACATTTTGTTTGACGAAGAATTATGCAACCAAGGAAAAGGTTTCTCTAATAAAATTTGGAATGCTTTCAAACTAATCAAGGGTTGGGAAGTGGCTGATATAGCACAACCTGAATCCTCAAAAGTAGCCATTGAATGGTATGAAGCGAAATTGCAACAAACGTTAGCCGAAATTGAAGATAATTTTGATAAATACAGATTATCAGATGCGTTAATGGCGATTTATAAATTGGTTTGGGACGATTTTTGTTCGTGGTTCTTAGAAATGATTAAACCAGGCTACCAACAACCAATTGACCGCGCTACGTTTGACAAAGCAATTGAAATGTTAGAAAATAACTTGAAATTGTTACACCCGTTTATGCCGTTTTTAACGGAGGAAATTTGGCACCATATTGCTGAAAGAACTCCAGAACAAGCCTTAATAGTAGGTGAGTGGCCAACAGCAAAAGCATTTGATGAAAAATTAATTACTGATTTTGATTTTGCAACCGAAGTAATTTCAGGAATTAGAACCATTCGTAAGGATAAAAATATTCCGTTTAGAGATGTAATTGAGTTGCGTGTGATGAACAATGAAAAAGCATCAACGTATTTCGATTCAGTAATTCAAAAATTAGGGAATGTTACTACTTTTGAGTATGTTTCAGATAAAGTGGACAGCGCATTATCATATCGTGTAAAATCAAACGAATATTTTATTCCAATTACAGGAAATATTGATGTAGAAGCTGAAGTAGCTAAATTAACCGAAGAGTTGAATTATGCGAAAGGGTTTTTACGCTCGGTACAAGGTAAACTTTCGAATGAAAAATTCGTAGCCAATGCCAAACCCGAAATCATTGAAAACGAACGTAAAAAAGAAGCTGATGCACTTTCAAAAATTGCAACTATTGAACAAAGTTTAAAAGGATTGAGATAATATTTTCAGAATTCATAAAAAAGAGGGTGTCAAAATAGTCTTGTTTTTGACACCCTCTTTTTGAAGTCGTTTAAACTTTTTTCAATTGGCTGCAAAATTGTATTT
>JBIKZB010000122.1:0-5817 GCA_044354955.1 Flavobacterium sp.
TGATCGATTCATTTCTTTCAACAGATTTTAAAAATCTTGATTGTTTTTTTGAATCATTTACTTCATTCTGAACTAAAACGGGTTGCTCTTTTTTTACTGAAATTTCATTTGTTTCACTTGGTTCAGGTGAATCAATATTTTCGTTAATAGTTGTTACAATGGGTGTTGATTTATTAATTTCTTGCATTTCGTTTGAACTGAAAATAAAAAAACCCAGTCCGAAAAAAAGTATCGTAGAAGCCGCCACAAAAAACCAACCATACCCTTTTTTTGGCTTTTTTTCTTCTGAAATAGTTAACATCGCATCCAATCTATCCCATGCTTGAGCAGATGGCTGAATATCTCTACCATTTAGCTTTTCTTTGATTTGATTATCTAAATTATGTTGTGCCATTGAGTTTCTTTTTTAATTCTGTAATTTGTTGTTGCAATAACTTTCGTGCGTGTGATAATTGCGATTTTGATGTTCCTTCGTTTATTTTGAGCATTTCGGCTATTTCCTGATGCTTATAACCTTCTATTGCATATAAGTTGAACACCATTTTATAACCATCGGGCAAATTGTCAATCATATTTTGAATGTCATCTACCGAAAAATCTTCCATTTCATAAACCGATTCATTTTCGCTAACTGTTACATCATCAATTTCTTGGTGATTGAAGTTATTCTTTTTAACCCGAAGAAAGTCAATACATTCATACACGATAATTCTTCGAATCCATCCTTCAAAACTACCTTTGTGTTCAAATTTTTTTAGATTCGTAAACACTTTCATAAATCCGGTAATCATTACATCTTCTGCGTGGTGAATATCATTTATGTATTGGCGACACACACTTAACATTTTGGAAGAAAACTTGGCATAAATCTGCTGTTGCGCTTGTCGATTATTTTCGACAGCCAACATAATGAGTTGTTTTTCTTTTTGATGTAATTGAATTACTTTCATTTTTAAAAATTTAGAATTCAGAAATTAGAATTCAGAATCTTACTTCTAATTATATAGACGAGAAAGCTTTAAAAAAGGTTGTATGTTAAATAAAAAACAAAAGTAGTAGTTTACTTTAATTGTATTTTTTGATTTATGTATTTTTTTGGTGAGAGTCCAGTATAATTTTTGAAACAAACCGAAAAATAAGAGGCTGAATTAAAACCACATTCAATACCTATAGTATCTACATTAACTTCACCTGATTCAATTAACTTAATGGCATAATTAAGTCTTATTTCTCTTATATAAGTAGAAACATTAACTTTCTTAAATTTTCTAATTTTTTTATCTAATGTCGATTTACTAACAAAGATTTCTTTTGCAAGTTTTTCAATAGTAACATCTGTTTTAATGTTTCGTATTACTATATCATCAATTTTATCAAAAAAATCATTTTTTCTAGATTTTACCTGGATTTTAGAAACTGGATTCTGAACCTGCTTAATAATGCTATCTTTGTATTGAAGAAAATTTTGAATTTTAAGAACTAATTCTTGAATTTTAAAAGGTTTATTAATAAAATCATTTACTCCGTTTTGAAGTTGCTTAATCTTACTCTCAAACGTAACATCTGCAGTTATAATTAAAAAAGGTATTTGATCAAATTTTCTAAAATTTCTAAGTTTTAAAAATAATTCTTCACCAGACATTACAGGCATCATTAAATCACAAACAATTATATCTGGCAAATTATTTTCTAAATAATAAAAAGCTTCCAACCCGTCTTTACACCAATTTACATTGTAATTATTGATAATTAATAATTCAGAAATTGTTTGTCCTAAAGAAATATCATCCTCAACTAAAAGTAATTCTGTCTGATTTTTTTTCATGTAGTAAAATTAAAATATTTTTTTAAACCATCTATAAATAAATTTAAATCATAAGTAAATACAACAACTATTTTTTTTTAAAAAAATAAATTTGATAAAAGAAAAAAATGAACACTACCCTCAAACTCTTTAAAGAATACCAACACAAAATAGAAAATTATTCTTCTGAAGAATCTATTAAATATATAGATTTCATTGACAGTTACAATATTGAAACCATTAATTCTTTAAAAGTAATAAGAAAAGAGAGAAAATCATATTTAAATTTTATGTTTTTATTAAATTTGGTATTTGTCTCTTTGTATACAATAGAATTTAAATGGCCTTTTGTTCTGTTACATGTAACATTATATTTAATAAGTTTTTTGTTTTTTAATCAATATGATTATTTCGTGAAATTCTCAATAGATAGCGAAATAAAAAAGATTAAAATTTCAGACAAAGACCATGATTTATTTAATCAATTAGAAAGCCGTTTTTATTCAAAAAATACAATTCCTATACTTTTTAAAAATGAATCATCTTTTAAAAGCTATATCAGAAGTAAACAACCAACTTCTTAAGGAAGCGAATATAAACATAGCGATATAAAATTGCATTATGGTTTTACAAAGTAATACTACAATCAAAAGAATCTAGATTAAGATTAATTATTGCTAAGCAATTTACAGAATTATTAAATGAAATAAATTCTATTACCAGTAAATGAAATGACAACAGCAATTATTAGTATCCATTACAAACAAAATAAATTATAAAAATGGACAAATCTCTACAGGCCTTTTTAAATTATTACAATGACTTCATCAAACAAAAAGGTTTTGAACCAACTGCTTATGATGTAAATTTTTGGGTTATTAACTACTTCAATACAAAAAAACTAAACAAAAACAGCAAAAATTCAAAAATAATAAGTAATAATTAATAAATCCTGTTAGGGAAAATTAGTTTTCAATAAAATTTGAACCAACAAAATAGTAAAGTGTATTAATTGAAATTATTTTTTTCTTTCAATAACGTAATTTACCATTAAAATAAGGGAATCTTTGTAAGTAGAGGTTGGAAAATCTTGCAATAACGAAAGTGCATCTTGTTGAAATTGCACCATTTTTTCTTCAGCGTAAGTTAAGCCGTTTTTGTCTTTTACAAATTGGATAACTTCTTTGACACGCTTTTTGTCTTTGTTGTAATTTTTTACCGAATTGATTACCCAACTTTTGTCTTTTGGAGAACAATTATTCAAAGCGTAAATCAATGGTAATGTCATTTTTTGTTCTTTGATGTCAATTCCAGTTGGTTTTCCAATGGCGTCATCGGTATAATCGAATAAATCATCTTTGATTTGAAAAGCCATTCCAATGAGTTCTCCAAATTTGCGCATTTTTTCCACTAATTCTTTATCATCGGGAGCAACAGAACAAGCACCAAGCGAACAACAAGCCGCAATTAAAGTAGCCGTTTTTTGTCGGATGATTTCGTAATAAATATCTTCTGTGATGTCTAGTCTACGTGCTTTTTCAATTTGAAGCAATTCACCTTCACTCATTTCACGCACTGCGACTGAAATGATTTTTAGCAAATCAAAATCATTATTATCAATGGAAAGCAACAATCCTTTTGACAATAAAAAATCGCCCACTAAAACCGCAATTTTGTTTTTCCAAAGTGCGTTTAAAGAGAAAAATCCACGACGTTTGTTACTATCGTCAACTACATCATCATGAACTAAAGTTGCGGTATGAATTAATTCAATAACCGAAGCACCACGATACGTTCGTTCATTAATCGTTCCGCCTGAAACCATTTTAGCGGTTAAAAAAACAAACATAGGTCGCATTTGTTTTCCTTTTCGGTTAACGATGTAATGGGTAATTCTGTTTAATAAAGCTACTTTAGAAGACATGGAATCGCGAAACTTCTCTTCAAAGAGTTCCATTTCATTTGCGATGGGTAGCTTTATTTGTTCGGTTATTTTCATTTAGATTTCAAAAATACAAAAACAATTCCGTTAGCCAAAAAGTTTAGCAAGAGTTTAAGTTTTAAAAACAAGCCATACAGAAGTAATTTGGAATAATGAAGCTATTATGATTTATTCGCCAATTGACCACAAGCCGCATCAATATCTTTACCACGACTTCTTCGCACTTTTGCTACGATATTACTTTTTGCTAAAGCAGTAATGTAAGCATTTGTAGCTTCTTCAGAGGCTTGTTGAAACATTCCATCATCAATAGGATTGTATTCGATAAGATTAACTTTACAAGGAACATATTTGCAGAATTTCACTAAAGCATCAATCGATTTTTTATCATCATTGATTCCTTTCCAAACTACGTATTCGTAAGTAATTTTACTTTTGGTTTTTCTGTACCAATATTCTAAACTTTCACGCAAATCGGTTAAAGGAAAATTCTTAGTAAATGGCATGATTTCATTTCGAATTTCCTCCACAGCTGAATGCAAGGAAACTGCTAATTTGAATTTCACCTCATCATCCGCCATTTTTTTAATCATTTTCGGAATTCCAGAAGTAGAAACTGTGATTCTTTTTGGTGACATACCTAAACCTTCATTTGAAGTAATCATATCAATCGCTTTCATCACGTTTGGATAATTCATTAAAGGCTCACCCATTCCCATGAAAACAATGTTTGATAGAGGTCGGTCATAATATAAACGACTTTCATTATCAATTGCAGCTACTTGATCGTAGATTTCTCCTGGTTCCAAGTTACGCATGCGTTTTAATCGAGCTGTTGCACAAAAATTACAATCTAAACTACAACCTACTTGGGAAGAAACACAAGCGGTTGTTCGAGTTTCTGTAGGAATCAAAACCGATTCAACAATTAAATCGTCATGCAAACGAACGGCATTTTTAACGGTTCCGTCTTCGCTACGTTGTAAAGTATCTACTTTAATATGATTGATTACAAAGTTAGCTTCTAACATAGAGCGTGTTTCTTTAGACACATTGGTCATATCTTCAAACGTATGTGCGCGTTTTTGCCATAACCATTCGTATACTTGGTTGCCACGAAATGCTTTGTCTCCGTTAGCAACAAAAAAATTACGCAATTGTTCTTTTGTAAGTGCTCGTATGTCTTTTTTCTCGATTTGCATGGTGCAAAAGTAATGAATTTAGAAATTAGAATTCAGAAATTAGAAATTAGAAACTTTGAAATTTGTACTTTTGTTTATTGAAATTTTCAAATTATGCACTTTATATCAGAAGATTTAGAAGATTACGTAGCGAATCATTCACAAGTAGAGCCTGAATTATTAGCAAAATTAAACAAAGAAACCTACCAAAAAATCATGCAACCCCGCATGTTGAGTGGTCATTTTCAAGGTAGAGTCTTGAGTATGCTTTCAAAAATCATTCGTCCAAAACACATTTTGGAAATTGGAACGTATACTGGTTATGCTGCTTTGTGCTTAGCAGAAGGATTAGCTGAAAACGGAACTTTAGATACGATTGATATTGAAGAAGAATTGGTTGATTTTCAGCGAAAATATTTTGACGCTTCGCCATGGAAAGACCAAATTTTTCAACACTTAGGTGATGCCGTTGATATCATCCCTACTTTGAATAAAAAATTTGATTTGGTTTTCATTGATGCCGATAAAGAAAACTATGTGAATTACTTTCACTTAATTGTTCCAATGATGAATAAAGGCGGTATCATTTTATCCGATAATGTATTGTGGAGCGGAAAAGTGTTGGAAGAAGTGAAACCTAATGACAAAAGCACTCCCGTTTTATTAGAATACAATCAACTATTAAATACCGACCCAAGAGTAGAAACGGTTTTATTGCCGATTCGTGATGGTTTAACGGTTAGTCGTGTTTTGTAGCACAATATTACTTTAACCCGTAGTGCATTATAAAAAAAGTTGCTCAAAACACTAAAAATTAGTACATTGTATTGACTACCAATCAAATACAATTATGAGCAACCTTGAAGCAAGTTACAAATTAATTTTCAAAG
>JBIKZB010000143.1:0-5113 GCA_044354955.1 Flavobacterium sp.
AACTTTTAATTTTGAAATGTAACCTTCATAATACTTTTTCCTTTCTGGTTCGTTCATTGCTAGAACATTCAGAATACTATCGTTTTGTTGAGCTATAAACTCATACTTAATAACATCTTCTAAATTTGTTCTTTTTTTCTTGATTTTACGAAACTCTCTTGAACGATCATTCATGTTAACCAATGTGCTGTCGTAATAATTTCCTGCTTTTTTGTATTGGGTTTCTTTAAAATAAATTTCAGCAATATTTCGATAATTCGATGCTACTAGATATTTATCTTGAGAACGAGATTTTATGGATTTATTATAGTACGTCTTAGCATTATCATTTAAACCCTTTTTTTCATAAAAAAGACCCATTTGATGGTTCAATATGTCTAAATATTGTCTATTTTCTCTGTCTTCTAAAAGTTTATGAAACTTTTCTGTAAAAGCTAAAGTATCTCCTTTTTTATAATCAAATTGCAAGGCTTGTTTAGCGTGGGACTGGATTACATATCTTCGAGGCGATTTTCGGTTCATTTGAATTACTTCTTCAAAAGAAGCATATGCACTATCATTATATTGTAAGGTTTCATACAACTGACCTAATATAAAGGTATATCTAGCTTTTTCATCAGAATCATTCGTTGCTTCTTTTGCTATTTTTAAAGCAGCGATGGCGGTATCTTTAACCTGAATATTTAAATAAGCTTGTGCTAACATTGCGTTAGCATCTGCTAAATCTTGTCCTTGTATTTTATCGTCTTTTAAAAGTCTTTTCAAATTTTTAATTGCGACATCTTCATTATCTAAACGGATATTCACTTTTTCGCGCCAAACCTTGGCATGATAAATTCTATCACTCAATGGATATTTGTAAAGTATATAATTCAATGCTTCCAAAGAAGGAATGAAACGATTTTCATAATATCGCGACTTAGCTAACAAAAGATAAGCTTCATCCATTTGCGGATTTTTCTCTGTTCCGGCGATATTCATGGAATGCTTTTGAATAGCTTTAACTGCTTTTTCTTCCGCTCGAGTAAAATTTTGATTCTTTGGTTGATCTGGCAAAATTGATTCTTCTAAGCTAGAAGTTCGTTCCACCGGCAATACTTCCCAAAAGTTATCTTTATAGGTTAGTTTGAGCTCTTCAATCCCTTTATCTAAAGCAATATTGCCGTTATAAAGTACGTTGTATTCTGTAGTAACAGCGTGAAAATTACGGTTGATAAATTTATCCTTTTTGACAGAACAAGCTATCAAAAAAAAGAAAAAACCAACAACGGAAGTGTATTTAATTATAGTGCTTTTCAATGTAAAACGTTTTTGTACTTAAACTACTAAAATCACTTTTTAGTATGTATAGAATTGTAAAAATACGTTTCTTTTTTTGATGTGAAAAAAAATTGACAACTTTTTGTTAATCAAACACGTTTTTAAGGTCTTTTATCACCTTAAAAGCAACATCTATTTGATCATCACTCACAATAATTGTAAATTCATTTGTTGTTGAAATTACTTCATGAATAATAATTCCTTCCCAAGCTAACTTTTGAAAAATATAATAATAAATTCCAGGGGTTGAAATATTTTCTTGCGGTAATTTTACAGTGATTGAAGAAAGATTTTCAATTTTATGCGTTAACTTTTCATTTTTAAAAATAGCCTCTATAAGTAATTCAACAGATGTACTAATTACAATATTTGTTTCGTTAACCCCACGAGATGATGTATAAAAAATATCTTGTTGTTTGTTAATTTCTGAAATTAATTTAGCCTGATTTTCTAATAATGTGTCTGAAATGACATAAGTAAAATCTGTTAGAGAAGATCGAACTGTAATTTCCCCAATATTTTTTAAAACTTTAGAAATTTTATAATTGATTTTGAAATCCAATTCTTCTGAAAGTCTTTTTAACGACATTACTACTGCGCCTTGCTTAACATCTTTACCTAAATGCGCTTCTAATTCTGGCATCATAATACGCGCCAAAGAAGTCAAATTGATAATTCCTTGAGAGAGAGAACTCAATAAAAAAGGTTTCGATTTAATATATTGCTCTACTACTGAAGATATTGTTTTCATTTTTAATATAATGACGTATGTTGTTGTCGCAAAGATAAAAACAATTTGTTATAAATATAACATTAAAAATAATAAAAAGCTTCTTCTATGTGTTCAATGATAAATTCTTGCTTCTCTTTATGTATGGCTATAATATCAAATCGAACTTCTACCTCTAAATCACGTTGAGTAACATATTCATTAATAGCTTTTACCAATAATTGGATTTTTTTTGGTTTAACAAATTCCTGTGGTAATCCAAAATCTAAACTCGAACGCGTTTTCACTTCTACAACTGCTAAAATATTTTCTTTTTGAGCAATAATATCAATTTCGGCTTTGTTAAAAAACCAATTTGTTTCTAAAATAGTATAGCCGTTTTTTTCTAAGAAATCCACCGCTAATTCTTCTCCAAGTTTTCCTAATTCATTATGTTCGGCCATTTATTAAAGTATTCATGGTTCAGATTTTAGTATTTCGTTATTTGAAAGACAAAATCACATCTTTATCATTCACTTCAAAATCTACTTGTTTCCCTAAAATCAACGTTCGGTTATCCGTTTGATGTCCGGCTGGAAATTCGAAAGCAATTGGAATATTGTATTCTTTTGCACTTGCTGTAATAATTTGCACTTCATTTTGTCCAAACGGAATTTCGTTATCGTGCATGTCGGCCATACTTCCAACTATAATTCCCTTGACATTTTCGAAATAACCGTTGCGTTTTAAATTGTACATCATTCTATCAATGTGGTACAAATATTCATCTAAATCTTCAATAAAGAGAATTTTGCCTTTGGTATCAATCGAGGATTTTGAACCCAATAAACTATATAAAATCGAAATGTTTCCACCAACTAATTCTCCCGAAGCTTTTCCTTTTACATCGTATGGTTTTGATGGAACAGTATACGAAATAGTTTCTCCAAAAAGTGCTTTTCGTAAGGTTTCCTTAACTTCTTCAGGTGCTTTTGGAACCGTAAATGGCATAATGGAATGCAATGTTGCCACACGTTCTACATTTAGTTGACTGTGTAAAACCGTTACATCGGAAAATCCCATAATCCATTTGGGCTGTTTTTTGAATTTAGTAAAATCTAAAGCATCTATAATTCGAACTGTCCCATAACCACCACGCGCGCACCAAATGGCTTTGATGTTATCATCGTCTATCATTTCTTGAAAATCTGCAATTCGTTCGGCATCGGTTCCGCCAAGTTGACAACTGTCTAAACCTATGGTTCTGCCTAATTTGACTTTTAAACCCCAAGATTCTAATAATTCAATAGCGGGTTTTGCATCTTCTGGAAAAAATTTACGAGCGGTACAAACAATAGCAATTGTATCGCCTTTTTTAAGATAAGGTGGAATTTTCATTTTCTTTTGTGGATGAGAAAAGTTTGAAATTAAAATAAGTATAAAATAAATCTATACATCGTCAGATTTTATTAACTCAAAAGTAAACAAAATCCAATTAAAATTCGGGATTTCATCACTAATCGATTATTTTTGCATCAAATTTTATGATGATATGTTAGAAAATCCGAAAAGATATACGATTACAGCGGCTTTACCTTATACGAATGGACCGATTCATATTGGACATTTAGCAGGTGTTTATGTTCCTTCTGATATTTATGCAAGATATTTGCGTTTGCAAGGAAAAGATGTAGCTTTCATTTGCGGAAGCGACGAGCACGGTGTGGCGATTTCAATGAAAGCGAAAAAAGAAGGTATTACGCCCCAACAAGTAATTGATAAATATGACGGAATTATTCGTCAATCGTTTTTAGATTTCGGAATTTCTTTTGATAATTATTCGAGAACTTCTTCGGAAATTCATCATAAAACAGCTTCAGAATTTTTCAAAAAATTATACGATAACGGAGATTTCATCGAAGAAACTACCGAACAATTATACGATGCTAAAGCGAACCAATTTTTAGCAGACCGTTTCGTAACCGGAACTTGTCCAAAGTGCGACAATCCAGAAGCATATGGCGATCAATGTGAAAAATGTGGTTCGACTTTAAATGCAACGGATTTAATTAATCCAAAATCGACAATTACTGGCGAAACTCCGATTTTAAAATCAACGAAACACTGGTTTTTACCTTTAAATCGTTACGAATCGTTCTTAAGAGAATGGATTTTAGAAGGTCACAAAAACGATTGGAAACCAAATGTGTACGGACAAGTAAAATCTTGGGTTGATGGTGGTTTAGAACCAAGAGCCGTAACGCGTGATTTGGATTGGGGAATTGATGTTCCAGTTGAAGGTGCAGAAGGAAAAAAATTATACGTTTGGTTTGATGCGCCAATTGGTTACATTTCTTCAACCAAAGAATGGGCAGCTCGCGAAGGAAAAGATTGGGAACCGTATTGGAAAGATGCCGATACAAAATTGGTTCACTTCATTGGAAAAGATAATATCGTTTTCCATTGCATCATTTTCCCAGCGATGTTAAAAGCAGAAGGAAGCTACATTTTACCAGATAATGTTCCCGCAAACGAATTTTTAAATTTAGAAGGAAATAAGTTATCGACTTCTAAAAACTGGGCGGTTTGGTTACACGAATATTTACAAGATTTCCCAGAAAAACAAGATTCGTTGCGTTATGCGTTAACGGCAAATGCTCCAGAAACAAAAGATAACGACTTCACTTGGAAAGATTTTCAAGCAAGAAATAACAATGAATTAGCTGCTATTTTTGGAAATTTCATCAATCGTGTCGTGGTGCTAACCAATAAATATTACGACGGAATTGTTCCTGCTCCAAACGAATTTTCTGAAGTTGACGAGCAAACATTAGCCGAATTAAAAGCGTATCCAGCTGTAATTTCAAGTTCAATTGAGCGTTACCGATTTAGAGAAGCGTTAGGTGAATTAATGAACGTAGCGCGATTAGGTAACAAATATTTAGCGGATGAAGAACCATGGAAAATGGTAAAAGAAAATCCGGCAAGAGTGCAAACTCAAATGTATGTAGCGTTGCAAATTGCTTGTGCTTTAGCGGTTTTATCGGAACCATTTTTACCGTTTACAGCTAAAAAATTATCGAA
>JBIKZB010000123.1:0-5785 GCA_044354955.1 Flavobacterium sp.
TGTTTACCTAAATAAATTCATTGATCAAAACCCTTATAGTGAAGTGGCTTGGCATCAGTTAGGCAGACAATATTATGCGTTAAAAAATTACGAAAAAGCAGTTTGGGCATTCGATTACGCAACCTTGATTGATGAAACCTTTTTAGGTGCTTTCATGGAAAAAGCAAAATCCTTTGAAAAACTAAAAAAATATCAAGAAGCCATTGATTGCTACAACATTACCTTAGAATTGGACGACCCTTCCTCTTTTGTATTGTTGCGTGTGGCAAAATGTTACGAGCGAATAGGAAATACTGAATTCGCTTTAAATTATTACTTAAAAACAGTTCACGAAGATCCATTGCTAGATAAAGGCTGGATTGCCATTACTGACTTTTATATTCGCCAGAAAAATTTTCAAAAAGCCTTGTATTATGTTAACAAAGCCATTGGAATTGATGGTGACAATTCATTATATTGGAAACGTTTTGCAGCTGTAAACACGGCATTACATTTCTTTGAAGAAGCTGAATATGGTTACAGAAAGGCTTTTGAAAGCGGGGATATCAACTTAGATACCTTTACACTTTGGACAGATGTTTTACAACATTTAGGTGAGTTTGATACCGCTATCGAAATTCTTTTAGAAGCTTGTAACGTATTACCAAACGAATATGAAATGGAATATCGTTTAGCTGGATTATACTTCTTAACCGATGATACAACAAAAGGAAATCTTCATTTAATAAATGGGATGAAATTACAACCAAAACAATTATCTTTGTTTCAAGAGTTGTTCCCAGTAGTTTGGGAAAGAACAGAAGTTCAGAAAACGATTACAAAATTTAAAAAATAGTCCCCAAATTAATGGAATTAGTACACTTTTTATTAGAATTTTTAAAAGACCCTTTAACTGTAATTCAAGAATTAATTAAGCAATACGACAATCTGATTTACTTCATTTTATTCATGGTTGTTTTCGTAGAAACCGGATTTGTTATCATGCCTTTATTACCTGGAGACTCTATGCTTTTCGCTATTGGTGTAATCGCAGCAACAACCGGACAACTAAGTATGACTATCATTATTCCGTTGTTGATTGTGGCTGCCTTATTAGGAGATAATCTTAATTATTTCGTTGGACATAAATTTGGCGAATTAATCAAAGAGAAAAAGAAAATTCTATTTCTAAAAAAAGAATACATCACACAAACTGAAAGCTTCTTTGAAAAAAACGGAGGAAAAGCGGTTATCATGGCTCGTTTTGTTCCTATTGTTCGTACCATTGCTCCCTTTGTAGCTGGAGCTGGAAGTATGCAATATTACAGATACATTTTCTATTGCATCACAGGTGCTATAATTTGGGTAACCAGTATTACATTCTTAGGGTACTTCTTAGGACAAGTTCCTTGGGTAAAAGCTAACTTTGAAAAAGTAGTTTTATCTATCATTATCATTTCTGTTTTACCAATTGTTATTAAACTTTTTAAAAAGAAAAAAGCAACAGAAGTTTAAAATTCTAAAAAGCAAATTCATAGCATTTCGTGCTAGAAATAAATTCACCATGTTAAAAAATAAAAAAGCATCATACAAGCCTAGTATTATATCAAGTAAGTAGCCCAAATTAAAAATTTAAAATACCCCAACAATTATAATGGAAATTATCAATTTTTTATCCGCCTTTGTAAACGATCCTTTAACTGTAATACAAGACTTAATTCATCAATACGATTACCTAGTTTACTTCATTTTATTCTTAGTTGTTTTTGTTGAAACAGGCTTTGTGATAATGCCTCTTTTACCTGGTGATTCTTTACTTTTCGCTATTGGAGTTATTGCGGCTTCTACGGGACAATTAAGCATGTCAATCATCATTCCACTATTAATTATCGCAGCTCTACTAGGTGATAATTTAAACTACTTCGTAGGAAATAAATTTGGTGAATTAATTAAAGAAAAAAAGAAAATTCTCTTTCTAAAAAAAGAATACATTACCCATACCGAAAATTTCTTTGAAAAAAACGGCGGTAAAGCAATCATTATGGCGCGTTTTGTACCAGTACTTAGAACTATTGCTCCTTTTGTAGCTGGTGCTGGAAGCATGCCTTACTACAAATACATACTTTATTGTATCATTGGTGCAGCTGTATGGGTTACGAGTTTAACCTTTTTAGGCTACTTCTTAGGTCAAGTAGTTTGGGTAAAAGAAAATTTTGATATGGTAATTTTATTAATAACCCTTGTTTCTGTCTCTCCTGTTATTATTAAGATTATTAAAAAGAAGCTATCAAAAAATTAATTTATTTCTCTTAATTTCAAAAAAAAACATTGTCTTAACAATTTATAATAAAATACTATTTAAATTTGAGTTTTAAAACATTGTAAATCTTTTACCCATGAAAAAGAAAACTAAAAAACAGTTGAAATTTGGCTTAATTGGGCGAAACATTAGCTATTCTTTTTCAAAAAAGTATTTCAATGAGAAGTTTGAAATTGGTCATTTCGACAATTGTGAATACAAAAATTACGACATTGAAAACATCAAAGAGTTTCCAAAAGTAATTACTGAAATTAAGGGATTACGTGGTTTAAACGTTACGATTCCTTACAAAGAAGAGATTATTCCGTATTTAGATAAATTATCGAAAACTGCCGTAAAAATTGGTGCGGTTAACTGCATTACGATTTCTAAAAAGAAAAAACTAAAAGGGTACAACACCGATTATTATGGATTTAAAAAATCGATAAAACCTTTATTGAAAGAACACCACAAAAAAGCCTTAATTTTAGGAACAGGTGGCGCTAGTAAAGCCATTGCTTACGCCTTACGAAGTTTAAAAATCGAATATGATTTTGTTTCTAGAACAGCAGATGAATTTCAATACAAATACGAAGAATTAGACGCTTCTGTTTTTGAAGAATATACAATTATCATCAACACCACTCCAGTAGGAACGCATCCTAACGAGGAGGACTGTCCGAATTTAGACTACAGTTTGTTTACCAAAAAACATATTGCTTACGACTTAATTTACAATCCAGAAGAAACCGCATTTTTAAGAAAAGCTAAAGCACAAGGCGCCGTAACTAAAAACGGTTATGAAATGTTGGTTTTACAGGCAGAAAAGGCTTGGAAGATTTGGAATGAATAGATTAGCACGCGGATGACACGGGTTTTCAAGCGCTGATTATAACTGATTTTTCTTTTAAACACATAGACACATTAGAAAAACTATGCGTTGATTTTATGCGTTTCACCTTACTATAGAACACATTTATTTTTTGTTCACTGTGAAAAAGCACAAAACTAAAACTACTTCAAAAACCAAATCCCAAGAAAGACTTTTGATAGCTATCTAACCCCGATAGAAGCGACATCTAGTCTTTAGCGGATAGAGAGTAAAAATGGATAGCAAGAATGCCCAAAAAATCCGTTTCAAAGAAAATAACGGATAATTGATGTTTTTTTTTGATTTTACATTGTGCTTTATTATCTTCACACCTTAATTAGTAACCTTAAGCATTTACACAATGTCAGAAGCAACACATGATAACCTGCACAACGCAGATGGACAAGAACAAATAGAACAATTAGATGGAGTCACCATTATTAGTCAATCGGTATTAGAGGAAATAGACAATTCTAATGCAGAAGAAAACGAAGATGAATCGATAAAAGAAAAGCACGAAATTCCAGTATTGGATTACGATGCGATGTCGATGGAAGCCTTAACCGACGAACTAGAACAATTGGTTAACAATGAAAAAGTAATGGCAATTAAAGACCATGTAGAAGGCATTAGAAAAGCTTTTTCAGACAAATACCACCATTTTATAGACGAGAAAAAAGAGGAATTCTTAGCTCAAAACAACGAAGAAGGTTTAGATTTTGAGTATCACTTTCCTTTAAAAAATAAGTTTGATGGCATTTACAACGCTTATAAATCAAGCAAAGCAAAACATTTCAAACAATTACAAAACAATTTAGAACAAAATTTTGCCGTTCGTGAAGGTTTAATCGACGAGTTGAAAAACTTAATCGATTCGGGTGATTCTAACATTGGCGATATGTTCAAAAAAATAAATGATATTCGCGAACGTTGGAAAAATGCGGGGGCGATTCCAAGAGATAAATACAACATCTTGTGGAACAATTATCATTTTCATACTGAGCGTTTTTACGACATTATGAACTTAGACAAAGAAGCGCGTGATATAGATTTGAAACACAATTTAGAGCAAAAACAACAAATTATACTGAAAGCTACAGCCTTATTAAATGAGGAAGATGTAATGAAAGCTTTCCGTGAATTACAATTGTTACACCGCGTTTGGAAAGAAGAAATTGGCCCAGTAGATCGTGAACATAGAGAAGCTATTTGGAACGAATTCAGTGAAATTACCAAGCAAATGCACGACAAAAGAGAAGGTTTGTTTGCAATTGCAAGAGGTAAAGAAACAGATAACTTAGCTCTTAAAAACGAAATCGTTACGCAAATTGAAACTTTAGGAACCGAGAAAATCGATTCGCACAGTGGATGGCAAGCGCAAATTAAGAAAATGGAAGCGTTGCGCGAAGCGTTCTTTAAAACAGGCAAAGTTCCGGCGGAAGTAACCGAGGAAACTTGGGCTAAATTTAAAAATGCGGTTAGAACGTTTAATGCACACAAAAACGTTTTCTATAAAGATATTAAAAACGAGCAACACGATAATTTAACCAAGAAATTGGAGTTAGTTGAAAAAGCAAAATCGTTAAAAGAAAGTACTGATTTCGGTGTAACTACCCCAATTATGAAGAAAATTCAGGACGATTGGAAAAAAATAGGTCATGTGCCTCGTAAATATTCAGATAGCATTTGGAAAGACTTTAAAGATGCGTGTAATGCGTATTTTGACCGAATGCACGAAGCTAAAAATGCTGAAACGGGTGAAGAAGTAGAAGCTTTTGAAAAGAAAAAAGCGTTTTTAGAAGAGTTGAAAGATTTTACCCTTTCGGGAGAACATAAAGCCGATTTAGAAGCGATAAAAGCGCACATTGCTACCTGGAAAACATATGGTAGAGTGCCGTTTAACCGCAGACACATCGAAGGAAAATTCAATAAAATTTTAGATGCCTTATTTGAAAAATTAAGTATGTCTAAAAAAGATACTGAAATGATGCGTTTTAGTAATCGTTTAGAGCAAATGAGCGACAACGACGACAAACGTGCCTTGGAACAAGAGCAATTCTTTATTAGAAAGAAAATCGACGAAGTACAAAGTGAAATTTTCCAATTAGAAAACAATATTCAGTTTATTAGCAGTAGTTCGAAAGGTGAAAATCCTTTTATTAAGGAAGTTCAAAAAAGTATCGAACGCCATAAAGACGAATTGAAATTGTGGAAAGAGAAGCTACAGCAAATTAAAAATATGTAAGATAGAATCCCGAGTTTAGGCTCGGGATTTTTTTTGCTTTGTTTAAAAATGTACAGAAAATCTGTAATTGAGTTTGTGAGAATTTGGTTATATTTGTAGAAGATTAAAGTATAAAAAATGGAAAAATTCCACATAAAAGAAAAATCACACGAATTTGAATTAAGTTATGGTAGTTATCAAATTTATTTTACTGGAGGATGGTATATTAAAAACCTTGACGATATAGACATTAAGCTGATTGATGTTGAAACAAATAAGATTATTACTCTTAAATCGAAAGATTTTTTTGGATTAAGAAGACAAGCTTACATTAGTAGCCAACAAGCTGTACTTGCTTTTGAATTTGAAAATCTAAAATATTCAAAGTTAAGATTGACAATCAAAAATCCAG
>JBIKZB010000124.1:0-5784 GCA_044354955.1 Flavobacterium sp.
GGTCGGGGGTTCGAACCCCTCATCGCCCACCAATTCAAATCCTACAGAAATGTGGGATTTTTTGTTTTACTAAATCAATTAATTCGTTCATTATACTTAACGAACTAAATTTATTAAACGCTGCATTATTTTAATTTCAAAACTTCATTCCCTATATTTGTATAAATTTAAAATTCATGCAACATATAATCGATCGCTTTATAAGCTACGTAACTATTGATACTGAATCAGACCCAAATTCTGATACCACACCAAGTACAAAAAAACAATTAGACCTTGCTAATCTATTAGTAAAAGAATTAAAAGCAATGGGAATGACAGAAGTAACCATTGATAAAAATGGTTATGTAATGGCAACTTTAGAAAGCAATGTAAAACATAGCGTTCCAACTATTGGATTTGTTTCGCATTATGACACAACTCCTGATTTCACAGGTGCTAATGTAAAACCACAAATTGTAAAAAATTATGATGGTGGAGACATTGTTTTAAATAAAAAACAAAATATCATTTTATCGCCAAGTTATTTCAAAGATTTATTACAATACAAAGGGCAAACTCTAATCACTACTGACGGAACTACGCTTCTAGGTGCCGATGACAAAGCTGGTATAACAGAAATCATGTCGGCAATGGAATATTTAATCCAACATCCTGAAATTAAGCACGGAAAAATTCGTGTAGGTTTTACACCTGATGAAGAAATTGGTCGTGGTGCGCATAAATTTGATGTAGAACAATTTGGTTGCGAATGGGCTTATACTATGGATGGAAGTCAAATTGGCGAATTAGAATACGAAAATTTTAATGCAGCTGGTGCGAAAATCATTTTCAAAGGAAAAAGCGTTCATCCAGGCTATGCTAAAGGGAAAATGATTAACTCAATGCTATTAGCGCATCAATTTATTTCGAAATTACCAAAGAACGAAATCCCAGAAAAAACGAAAGGTTATGAAGGATTTTTTCACGTAGTAGGGATTTCGGGAAGTATTGAAGAAACGGTCGTAGAATTAATTATACGTGATCATAGCGCAAAAAAATTCAAAGAGCGAAAAGAATTTATCCACGAATTAGCGAATAAATTCAATAAAAAATGGAAAAAACAATTTGGAGAAGAAATTGTAATTGCGGAAGTAAAAGACCAATATTACAACATGAAAGATAAAGTAAAACCCGTTTTTCATATCGTTGAAATTGCAGAAAAAGCTATGAAAGAATTAGGTATAAAACCATTAATCAAACCAATTCGTGGTGGAACAGATGGTTGTCAATTATCGTATAAAGGATTACCATGTCCAAATATTTTTGCGGGCGGACATAATTTCCACGGAAAGTATGAATACGTACCTGTAGAAAGTATGGTTAAAGCTACAGAAGTAATAGTGAAAATTGCTGAAATTACAGCTGCTACGAAATAATTTATTTTAGTATAGAAAACAATTATAAAGACAAGTTTTTGATAACTTGTCTTTTTTGTATCTTAGCAATTCATTTAAATTAATTACAAATAACAACTATATGTTCTCATTCAATAGCAAACAAAATAATGTATTCTTTCTTTTACTATTATTAGCAACCCTAACAGGTTTTGGACAAGAAAAACATCTAAAAAACATCAAACAATTAACTTTTGGTGGCGACAATGCCGAAGCCTATTTTAACCCAAAAGGCGATAAATTAACACTGCAAGTAACCAATAAAGCTTTTGGAGTTTCATGTGACCAAATCTTTATGCTGGATTTACAAGCACAAGAATTCAACGAGAAAAGTCTGCAATTGGTTTCAACAGGAAAAGGAAGAACTACTTGCTCCTATTATATGCCCGATGGCAAACATATTATTTATGCTTCCACTCATGCCGCTGACCACGCTTGTCCTGCTCCACCAAAACCTATTGAAGGAAAATATCTATGGGCAATTTATCCAGAATTTGATATCTATGTTGCCGATTTAAAAGGAAACATCACAAAACAATTAACAAATACGCCAGGTTATGACGCAGAAGCAGTTGTTTCTCCAGACGGAAAGAAAATTGCTTTTACCAGTATAAGAAGTGGTGATTTAGAAATTTACACGATGGATATTGATGGAAGCAATTTAAAGCAAATCACATCTGGTTTAGGATATGATGGCGGTTGTTTCTTTTCGCATGATAGTAAAAAAATTGTATTTCGTTCATCACGTCCTAAAACCGCTGAAGCTGTTAAAGAATATAAAGATTTATTAGCACAGAATTTGGTTGCACCCTCTGAAATGGAAATCTATACCTGCAACATTGATGGTTCTGATTTAAAACAAATAACCAATTTAGGAAAGGCCAATTGGGCCCCTTACTTCCATCCTACTGATAAAAAAATTATATTCTCATCGAATCATCATTCTACTAGAGGGTATGATTTCCAGTTGTTTATGATTGATACAGATGGTGAAAATTTACAACAAATTACCTACGAAAGTGAATTCAATGCGTTTCCAATGTTTTCTCCCGATGGAAAAAAATTAGTTTTCTCAAGCAACAGAATGCAAAGCAAACCAAGAGAAACCAATGTTTTCATTGCTGATTGGGTTGAAGGTGACAAAGCTGAAATTGCACAACCAAAAGTATTAAAGAAACACATTTCTTATTTAGCCTCCGATGAATTACAAGGGCGCTTAACCGGATCGGCAGGAGAAAAAAAAGCAGCAGATTATATTGTGAAAGAATTTAAGTCGTTAGGTTTAAATCCTTATGCGAATAAATCGTATTTACAAACTTTCAATTACAAAGTAAAAATAAATCCGCACAGCACAGATGCTTCAAGTGATAAAGCAAATAGCGGAACAAATGTGATTGCCTTTTTAGACAATAAAGCTTCAAAAACAATTGTAATTGGAGCGCATTATGATCATTTGGGATTAAATGAACACAATCATTCTTCTAAGCCTAATTCACATGGCGAAATTCATAATGGTGCTGATGACAACGCTTCTGGTGTAGCCGCTATATTAGAATTAGCACGTATGTTTTCTCAAAATAAAACTAAAGAAAATGTGAATTACATTTTTGCTTTATTTTCGGGAGAAGAAGATGGTTTAATTGGTTCAAAACATATGGCAGAATCACTAAAAAGTTTATATCCTAATGTAATAACCATGATTAATTTAGACATGATTGGTCGTTTAGATAAAGATAAAAGTTTAACTGTGGGCGGAATTGGAACTGCCGCACAATTTTCAACAATTGTAACCAAAAATAAGCCTGCAGGTTTTAATGTTACTTTAGACAATACTGGTCAAGGACCTTCAGATCATACTTCGTTTTATTTAAAAAACATTCCGGTTTTGTTTTTCTTCACCGGAACCCATACCGATTACCACAAACCAAGCGATGACGAAGATAAAATCAATTATTACGGTGTAAGAAATATTACGGATTATGTATTTAGAGTGGCAAACGAAATTGCAACCTTAGATAAAATTGAATTTACGCAAACCGCAATGAATGCAGGAAAAACAGTTCCAAAATACAAAGTAACCCTAGGAATTATGCCTGACTATACCGACCATGGTAATGGTTTACACATTGATGGTGTTACCGAAAATCGACCAGCTCATGCGGCAGGAATTATATCGGGCGACATTTTGGTTAAAATTGGAGATTGCGAAATCAAAGAAGTTTATGGTTATATGGATTGTTTGGCCAAATTAAATGTCGGCGATGAAAAAGAGGTAACCGTAGTAAGAGACGGAAAACCAATTACAATGAAAGTAAAATTCTAAACAAAATACCCCAAAATAGTATTTAACTTTTTAGGGCATTGAAAATTCAGGACTTTATATTGGTCTCAAAAATAGTTAAAACTATGCACTTTAGTACATTTTACTTTCAGATTCTAAAAATGTTATATTTGTTTAATGGATTTTCAATAAACAAATGGTTATTCAGTATCACAACTCACAGCTCATATAGTTTGGGTTACTAAGTATAGTTAAGCTGTTTTGGAAGATGATATAAAAATTAGATGAAGGACAATACTAATACATATTTGTGACGTAGAAGATATTCAAATTTTGAAAGGAGTTGTTTCAAAAGGCCACATATATATGCATATAGAATATCGACCTTCACAAGATATTAGTTTATTAGTAAAGTTGATGAAAGTGTGTTCGTCAAGGAAATTTCATTTGTAATTTCCAAAATTGAAAAAAAGATATTGAGGGCATCATTTTTAGGCGATTAGTTTGGATGTTGGAGTACCGGAAATATTACACATGAAATGGTGTAAATGAATATTTAGAACATCATAGAAATCCAAATGTGAATAATAATATAAGTTTCATTGAATATCAGTTCAGCCTTGCAGACTTTTGTATGCAAACCAAACTATGGACTTAAAGTCCATAGTTTGGTTTTGTTTTAATTAATTGGTATTATAACATAAACTTTGTAAGTAGATAAAAAATGGAGTTTTAAAATCCTATTATTTTTTGTTTAATTTTAAATTTTAAACAGTCTTAAGAAAAGAGAAGATTTATTATCGGGCGAATTCTTAAAGCAATTCAAAACAGGCAAAGACCTAAATGGTTTTCCTGCCCAATTACAAATATGCGGTTTAGAAGCTGTTTTAAACAGTGAATTAGATGTACACTTAGGATACGAAAAGCATAAAAATAAATCACATCTAATTATAGGAATGGTTTTTTCAATAAAAAAGTAAAAACCTCTTTTGGCGGATCAGAGATTCAAGTTCCTAGAGACAGAGAAAGCTTTTTTCAATCCAATGATTGTTCCAAAAAGACAAAATATAGATGGATTATAGAATGTAATTGTTTCATTATAAGTCAAAGGAATAAACGTTAGTGATATTGAAGAACAGATTAGAGAAGTATATAATTTTGAAATCTCTACTTCCACTATATCTCGAATAACAGAGTCAGTGCAAATGATATTATATCGTGGCAAAATTGCCCATTAGATCCTGTTTATTTAATAGTTTGAATGGATAGCATAGTATTTAAAGTTCTTGAGAGCTCAAAAGTTATAAACAAAACTATTTATTTAGTTGTTAGTCTAAACAGAGATGGTAAAAAAGAAGTATTGGTAATGTGGCTAGGAAAGAATGAAAGTAATAGTTTTTAGCTAGGTGTACTAACCGATTTAAAAGCTAGAGGTATTGAAGATATCTTAATTACAGCAACCAACAACCTAAATGGGTTTACGTAAACTATAAAAAATGTATTTCCAGAGTCACAAACTCAAATCTGTGTAGTCCATCAAATTAGAAACTCTGCTCATTAAGTGGTCTAGGAATGATAAGAAGGAGTTTTCAAGAGATATGAAGCAAATTTATGATGATCCAACAAAACAAGCTGCAAAAAGTGCTTAAGAAGATTTTGCCAATAAATGGAACCATAAATATCCTTATGCAGTAAAATCTTGGGAAGAAAATTTGGAAGAACTCACCGTATTTTTTTGACTTAACAATAGAAATCAGAAAAATAATTTAAATCACTAATTTAATCGAAAATCTTAACGGTAAAATAGAAAATACACTAAAAATAAATTATCGTTTCGAACGAATGATGCTATTTTAAAATTCGAATATTTAGCTCATAGAGAATCAACTAAAAAATGTCCAATTCCAATCCAAAATTGGGGATTAATCATCAATCAGTTTTTAACAATATTTAAAAAAAGGGTTCAATTTAATTAAAAAGTCAAACCCCATTATTTTTAACTTACACACTTTTTAGGATAGTGTCATTTAATTTAAGGCTTTAGCTTTTTCTGGATGACCTAATGTT
>JBIKZB010000125.1:0-5783 GCA_044354955.1 Flavobacterium sp.
ACCTAATTTACTCCCATCGGGACGTGTAGCAAAATAATTATCGGAAATACTATCAGCTGTTTTCTCGGCAATTCCTTTTATAATAATCTGACGTTCAACGCCTGGCCAAAAAAAAGACAAACAAACATTTGGATTGTTGAGTATTGCTTTTCCCTTTTCAGAATTATAATTGGTATAAAAAATAAATCCTTCTTCATTAAATTTTTTCAATAAAACGATTCTCGATTTAGGAAAACCATCTAAACCAATTGTAGCTACAGTCAGGGCGTTAACTTCATCAGCAGCATTTAAATCTTCTGCTTCGTAAAACCATCTATGAAATAAATTAATTGGATCTTCAGGAATTTGATCTTCCAATAATTCACTTTTCTCATACGATTTTCTGTAATTACTTAAATCTTTCATCGAATAAATTTGGATTAAAAAGCAAAGTTACAAACAACATCTTGTTTTTATACTAAAACAAAAATTAAAATTAAACCTTTTTGAATATCTTTAGTCTTATGTAAATAAGAACTCTATTTTGCAAGACGAAAAAGCATTTATATTAGAACTAATTGACCCGAAAACGCAAAATGATGCGTTTCGAAAACTCTTGCAATTGTATCAAAAACCATTGTACAATCATATCCGAAACATGGTTTTAAATCATGATGATTGCAACGATGTGCTTCAAAATACTTTTATAAAAGTGTTTGCTAATCTTAAAAATTTTAAAGGCGACAGCAAATTATTTTCATGGATGTATCGAATTGCAACCAATGAAGCGCTAACCTTTATGCAACAAAGAGCAAAAAAACAAGGAATTTCAAATGAAGAAGTACAACAAAAAGCCATAAATAAATTAGAAAGTGATGTGTATTTTGATGGAACCGAAATTCAATTGAAATTACAAAAAGCAATTGCTATTTTGCCCGAGAAACAACAATTAGTTTTTAAAATGAAATATTTTGAAGAACTAAAGTACGAAGAAATGTCTGAAATTTTAACTACTTCTGTTGGAGCATTAAAAGCTAGTTACCATATTGCGGTAAAAAAAATAGAAGAATATTTACATACCAATTAAACCTTTAACCATTATTTTTGTCTAATAAACATGAAGAATTTTGATATAGAAAATAACGAAAAAATTTCAACTGGATTTAAAACTCCAGAGCATTATTTTGAGCAATTTGAAGCTACTATGATGGAACAAATTCAGGTAAAAAAAGAAACTAAAGTTGTATCCTTATTTTATAAAAAACAAATTTGGATAAGTGCCATTGCTGCTGTTTTTTTACTTGCAATTGCTATTCCTGTTTATTTTAACATGGCTAGTGAACAACATTTAGACGCAAATACTATCGAAAGCTATTTGGCAGACCAACAAAGTTTAGAAACAACAGAATTAACAAAACATTTAACTAATGAAGACATATCTGAATTAGAAAACACTTTAGCTAATGAGAATGTTACAGATGAAACTATTGAAAACTATTTATGTGAAACTGTAAATTTAGATGACTTATTAATTGAATAAAAATCACATTATGAAAACAAAAATTATATATCCAATCGTGTTCCTTTTAATTTCTACTTTATCTTTTTCACAAGGATTTAAAGAAAAAAAAGAAAAGGTAAAAGCTTTAAAAGTAGCTTACATAACAGAACAATTAGATTTAACGAAAGAAGAAGCGCAAAAATTTTGGCCTATTTATAATGCTTTTGATGACAAGCAAGCTGAATTACGTCATGAAAAAATGAGAGCTATTTTAGATCGATTCGAACCTGGAAATGTAGACAAACTATCTGAAAAAGAGGCTTCTACTCTACTTACGCAAATGGAAGCTGTAGAAGAAAGTTTATTTACACTTCGCAAAAAATTTATTAAAGACTTACAAGGTGTACTAAGTGCTAAAAAAATAGTTAAACTTAAAAAAGCTGAAGAAGATTTCAATAGAACGTTATTAAAACAAATGAAAGAAAGAAGAAGAGGATAATTATTAAATATCTTATAAAGCTGAACTAGTTTCAGCTTTTTTTATTTCAATTATTAAATTAGGTTAGTTAGAGAAGAATTTACTTGATTTCAAATCGAACCAATTGATTTTTTCCTGTTGCATAAAATACAGTCTCCGATTCAAATCTAAACGTATAAAAATGTTTAGCGTCTGAAAATTTTGTCCAACTTTCACCAAAATCTACTGAATAAAACATACCAGTTCCACCAATTGCAATTAATTTTTTACCATTACCATTGGGGACAAATTGAACACAGGAAGCATAACCAAAAGCTTCTTTATCAGCAATTAATTTCCAAGTTTTACCACCATTAGTTGTAATCGCTTTGTTAGCCCAATTTTGGTCTTGTTTCATATAATTTCCACCTGCAATTATTCCTGTTTTTTCATTGTAAAAGTCGGCCGTAAATATACCAGTCATTTCTTCTCCTTGTACAATTGGTGTATTGTAAACGTTCCAAGTTGAGCCAGAATCATTAGAAACAAACACTCTAGATTGTTTACCTCCTGATACCATAAAAATCGTTTTTCCCTTTACTATTAAATTGGTATTGCTTGTAGCAAAAGCAGCTTCGCCAGCAACCACTTTTGGAAGTACATCACAATTTACTTTTTGCCAAGTGTTTCCACCGTCATTAGTTTTTATAAACGAAAAACAATTTTTAATTGGATCACCCATCGCAAATCCATGTAAGTCATCAACAAATTGCATGCTATCATAAAATACTTTTTCGTGTGCTTCTTTATACACAATTGTTTCTTCAAATGTTTTCTTATCAATACGAATCAACAGGGCGGGATTTCCAATTGCTAAAATAAAAATAGCTTCTTTGGTTCCAGCAATACTTCTAAATTCGGTAGTATTTGAAACATTTTCGATCGATTTTATTACCAACGTATCTTTTCGCTTATCATAAATACCGATTCTACCCTTATCCATTCCCATCCAAACTTTATCATCGTCGACAAAGATGGCTCTACAACTCAATTTTTCGTCAGAAATAATTTTGGATTCAAATTTAAGACTAACAATTTCTTTTTTGGAAGCACAACCAATACAAATTAAAAGGATAAATAA
The DNA here is from genome assembly GCA_044354955.1 of Flavobacterium sp. Classification (GTDB taxonomy): domain Bacteria; phylum Bacteroidota; class Bacteroidia; order Flavobacteriales; family Flavobacteriaceae; genus Flavobacterium. Next base: position 3,079 of record JBIKZB010000125.1, read on the forward strand.
ATAGTTTTTCATGAGATAGAAATATAATTTCAAATATAAGAGAATATATTTTATGCATAGAATAAAAATTTTAAACATTTGAAAATCAGTAAAATAAATATATTTATTTTTTTTTGGCACAGAAATTGAATAATAGATAATATGAAATTAGTGTTTAAACAAAAACCGCTGTTATGAAAACGAAATTACTTACTTTAAGCATACTTACATCCTTAACAATGAATGTACTTGTAGCACAAGAAAAAACTACTGTAAAAGCTTCAAATTCCGATATTAGCGACAATTTAGATTTAAGAGCAGTTGCTACTATTTTTGGTGATGCTTCCAATTTAGAAGATTTTGAAAGAAGATTAAACGATCCTAAAACTCAAATCTCTAATTTAGACTTAAATAACGATAATTATGTAGATTATTTAAGGGTAATTGAATCGGTAGAAGACAATGTCCATTTAGTGGTAGTGCAAGCGGTTTTAGATAAAGATGTTTTTCAAGATGTTGCAACCATTGAAGTTGCACGAGATAGAGACAATCGAGTACAAGTGCAAGTGGTTGGAGATGTTTATATGTATGGAACAAATTATATTTATGAACCAGTATATGTGCACACACCCATTATATATAACACTTTTTGGATAGGAAATTATCGTCCGTATTATTCATCATGGTATTGGAATTATTATCCAAGTTATTACAGTTATTGGAATCCATATCCAATTTTTAGATACAGAAACCATATTCATGTACACATCAACTTTGGTCATTCGTATCATTATGCAAGTTACAGAAGATGTGGAAATGTATATAATAATTATTATGGTAGAAGAGGTAATGGATACGAAAGAATGCATCCTAATCGTTCATTTACACACAGAAATACTGGATATAGCAACCGACAAGAATTAGACAATAACAGAACTATTCGTTCGCCTAGAAGCAATAACGAAATGAACGGATCTAACACCCGAATGTCGAGCAATACCCCACGTGAAACACGTACAACAAACACAACAACACCAAGAACTAGAACTGAAAGTAATAGTCCTAGATACAATGAAACTAGAAATACTGAAACACCAAGAGTTTCATCTGAAACAAGAAATAGAACTGAAGGCACAAGAGTATATTCAGAAAATAGAAACAATTCATCTCGTACTAGAAGTTCAGTTTCCACCAATGGAAATCAAGGAAATTCAGAAACAAGAAGTAGTTCTTCAAGAGGAAATTCACAAGGCAGAAGTAGCGCCCCAAGTAGTAATTCAAACTCAAGGAATTCGGGTTCAAGAGCTAGCGGAAGAGGATAAATATTAAAGCTGTCAAATTTGACAGCTTTTTTTATTTTTATTCCTATATTTGCCTCCCGAATTCTCGGGCTGATTTAAAATATACAATGAGATTACACAGAAATTTAGTATTCACGACCATCGATTCGCTTATGGCGATTTTTAATGAAGGTGAATATGCCGATAAAGTTGTCGCAAGAGCTTTAAAAAAAGACAAACGTTGGGGAAGTCATGATAGAAAATTCGTTGCAGAGACAATTTATGAAATTGTTAGATGGAAACGTTTATATACTGAAATTGCAGAAGTTAAAGAACCTTTCGACAGAGATAAAATTTGGAGAATATTTGCGGTATGGGCTGTATTAAGAGGTTATAACCTACCCGATTGGAAGTATTTTGAAGATACTCCTGTTAGAAGAATCAAAGGAAAATTTGATGAATTAACCAAAACTAGAAAATTTAAAGAGTCTATTCCAGATTGGATGGATGAATTAGGGGTTAAAGAGCTAGGCGAAGAAGTTTGGACCAAAGAATTGGCAGCGCAAAACGAGCAAGCAAAGGTTATTCTGAGAGTAAACCGCCTAAAAACTACAAAAGAAAAATTAAGAGCCATCTTAATGGATTTGAATATTGAAACCGAGTTTCACAAAGAATATCCAGATGCTTTAATTTTAACAGAAAGAGCAAATGTATTTTTAACTGACGCTTTTAAAGACGGATTGTTTGAGGTTCAAGATGCTTCTTCACAATTAGTTGCTTATTTCTTAGATGTAAAACCAGGAATGCGAGTAGTTGATACTTGTGCCGGTGCCGGTGGAAAAACATTGCACTTGGCTTCGTTAATGGAAAATAAAGGCCAATTAATTGCAATGGATTTATACGAAAGTAAATTGAAGCAATTAAAAATTCGTGCTAAAAGAAATGGAGCTTTCAACATTGAACCAAGAGTAATTGAAAGTACTAAAACAATCAAAAAGTTACACGAAAAAGCAGACAGAGTCTTAATTGATGCTCCGTGTAGTGGATTAGGCGTTTTAAAAAGAAATCCTGACAGCAAATGGAAGTTACAACCTGAATTCATTGAGAATATCAAAAAAATTCAAGCGGAAGTTTTGGAGAATTATTCTAAGATTGTAAAACCAGGCGGAAAATTAGTATATGCAACTTGTTCTGTATTACCTTCAGAAAACCAAGAACAAATTAAGCGTTTCTTAAGCACTGAAATTGGAAAAGAGTTTAATTTTGTCAAAGATCAAAAAGTCTTAGCCAGCGAAAGTGGTTTTGACGGATTTTACATGGCATTATTAGAAAGAAAAAATAAATAAATATGAAAAAAAATATTACCCTAATATCGTTTTTATTGTTTTCGTTAATAGGTTGGGCGCAAATCCCTGCAAACTATTATAGTACAGCTTTAGGTTCAGG
>JBIKZB010000126.1:0-5673 GCA_044354955.1 Flavobacterium sp.
TGTTTTGTGTAAAGAAGATATTTAAATCAAAAGGAGATGAAAAAAGAATTTACCTTAACCATATATACCGAAAATCATGTGGGATTAATTAATAAAATTGCCATCATGTTTTCAAGACGAAAAATCAGTTTAGAGAGTTTTAATACTTCGCCAAGTGAAGTACCAAACATCTATCGATTCACGATTGTTGTAATTGAAGCAGAAGCTGTTGTTAAAAATTTGGTCAAACAAATTGAGAAGATTGTAGATGTTTTTAAAGTGTATTGCAATACGAATGATGAAATCGTTTGGCAACAAATGGCTTTGTATAAAGTTCCAACAGATATTATTATTAAAGAAGTAAAAGTAGAACGTTTGTTGAGAGAATATGGCGCTAAAGCTGTGGTTATTAGACATGATTACACCGTTTTTGAAGCCACAGGACAAGGAGAAGAAATTAATAAACTACTTAAAAAATTAGACAAGTTTGGTTTAATTGAATTTGTAAGAAGTTCCCGCATTGCTATCATTAATGCAAGTGAAGGGATTCACAAAAAAGTAGTAGAAATGGAACAAAAAAATCCAGCATTACAAACTATTAACAACGAGTTTTTAGATAAAAAAGATCAAGTATTTCAAATGTAAAATAAAATTAAAAAAGAAGAAAAATGGCAACAATAAATTTTGGAGGAGTTAACGAAACAGTAATCACTAGAGACGAATTCCCATTAGCGAAAGCACAAGAAACATTAAAGCACGAAGTAATTGCAGTAATTGGTTACGGTGTTCAAGGACCAGGACAATCATTAAATTTAAGAGATAATGGTTTTAAAGTAATTGTAGGTCAACGTAAAGGCGGAAAAAGCTGGGAAAAAGCACTTGCAGATGGTTGGATTGAAGGCGAAACATTGTTTGATATTGAAGAAGCTTGTGATAACGCAACAATTATTCAATATTTACTTTCAGATGCAGGTCAAATTGATGCATGGAATACTGTAAAAAAACATTTAACAGCAGGGAAAACACTTTATTTTTCGCACGGATTTGGAATCACTTTCAATGAGAAAACAGGAATTGTGCCTCCAGCGGATGTGGATGTAATTTTAGTTGCACCAAAAGGTTCGGGAACATCTCTAAGAAGATTATTCTTAAAAGGGGAAGGAATTAATTCTAGTATTGCTGTATTTCAAGATGCTACAGGAAGAGCAAAAGATAAAGCAATTGCATTAGGAATTGGAGTAGGTTCTGGTTATTTATTTGAAACTGATTTTCAAAAAGAAGTGTATTCTGATTTAACAGGAGAACGTGGTATTTTAATGGGTGCTTTAGCTGGATTATTTGAAGCACAATACAACGTTTTACGTAAAAATGGTCATTCACCTTCAGAAGCATTTAATGAAACGGTAGAAGAATTAACGCAAAGTTTAATGCCTTTAGTAGCTGAAAACGGAATGGATTGGATGTTTGCAAATACTTCTGTAACTGCGCAACGTGGTGCATTAGATTGGAAAGGTAAATTTAGAGATGCAACAACACCTGTTTTCGAAAATTTATACGATGAAGTGTCTTCTGGTAGAGAAGCCAACAGAGTTATTTCTGAAGGTAGTAAAACCGATTACCGCCAAAAATTAGAAGTAGAATTAAAAGAAATACGCGAATCAGAATTATGGCAAGCTGGTGCTGCCGTTAGAAAACTAAGACCAAAATTAAACTAATGACTTTATTTGATAAAATCGTAAAAGCTAAAGATAATCTGGATGGAGTGGTGCTAAAAACGCCACTTCAATTCAGTATTAATTTATCTGAAAAATTTCAAGCTTCCATCTATTTAAAGAGAGAAGACTTACAACAAGTTCGTTCTTATAAAATTCGTGGTGCTTACAATAAAATTAGTCATTTAAACGCCCAACAAAAAACAAAAGGAATTGTTTGTGCAAGTGCTGGAAATCATGCGCAAGGTGTTGCGTATTCTTGTCAAGTTTTACAAATTCAAGGTAAAATTTACATGCCAAAAACAACTCCAAAACAAAAAATTAAACAAGTACAGTTGTTTGGAAAATCTTTTGTAGAAATTGTTTTGATAGGGGATACTTTTGATGATGCTTTTCATGCCGCAAAGCAATTTTCTATTGATAATCAATTAGAATTTATTCATCCTTTTGATGATTTAGAGGTAATTGCTGGACAAGGAACGGTTGGTTTAGAGATTTTATCGGAGCAAATTCCAACGATTGATTATGTATTACTGCCTGTTGGTGGTGGTGGATTAGCAGCGGGAGTTTCAACGGTTTTTAAAAAATTAAGTCCATTAACAAAAATACTAGGAATTGAGCCAGAAGGTGCTCCTTCAATGCAATTTGCTCTAGACCAAAATGAAGCACTACCATTAACTACAATTGATAAATTTGTAGATGGTGCTGCTGTAAAACAAGTGGGAAAGGAAACTTTTGCTGTTTGTAAAAACACACTCGATAGAATGATTTTAGTTCCTGAGGGTAAAGTGTGTTCTACCATTTTACAATTGTATAATGAAGAAGCGATGGTAATAGAACCAGCCGGTGCATTATCAATTGCTGCATTAGATTTTATTGCCAACGAAATTAAAGGAAAAACAATAGTTTGTGTGGTCAGCGGTAGTAATAATGATATTGAACGTACTGAAGAAATTAAAGAACGTTCTTTAATTTACGAAGGGTTAAAACATTATTTCATGATTCAATTCCCGCAACGACCTGGTGCTTTGAGAGAATTTGTAAATGAAGTTTTAAACGAGTCAGATGATATAACCTATTTTCAATTCATCAAAAAAAACAACAGAGATGTTGGACCAGTAGTGGTTGGATTAGAAGTTAAAAATGAAAATGATATAGCTTCAGTAAAATTAAAAATGAACGAAAAAGGATTTCAATTTCAGTATCTAAATGAAAAAGAACCTCTGCTAGCTTTATTAATCTAGTGATATGCTAGATTTTCTTTAAAATAATTTATTAAAAAAACACTGATTATATAAGCCATTTAAGCGATTTTGTTATAAATTTGCCGAGTGAAAAAAATAGTCTTATTAATCAGTATTTTTATTCTGGCACGACCAGCAATTCCATTTTTGGAGTACATTGTTAATTACGACTATATTGTAAAAGAGCTTTGTGAGAACAAAGAAAAGCCAGCACTTAAATGTAATGGTAAATGTCACTTAATGAAAGAACTTGCTAAAACAGCTGAAGACGACAAAAACACTTCTTCAGACAAAAAGCAAAATGTAAAACAAGAAATTGAAGTTTTGTTTTACCAAGATTTCAAATCACTTTCATGCAGTAATTCTTATGTTTTCACAAATAACAAAATTAATTCTGTCTATCAGAATTTGTATGCTTTAACTGCAATACAGTCAACTTTTCACCCACCCACCTTTTTAGTTTAATTTTTATTATTATTGTTTCTTACCAAAGAAGTAATAGGATTTTCTATGTCCAAAAAAATGGATAGCTTTTGCTATGCATACTACAATCATATTATAAAAATATCAAACTAAAAAAATATCAAAAATGAAATTACAATTAAAAAATATTGCCATTGCAATGGTTGCTGCTATTGCCCTAACTTCATGTTCTAATGATGATAATAACGAAATTACAGGTGAAGGAAATTTAAAATTAGAATTCGATAATGTATATGGTGATGCTGATTTTGCTTTCAATACTGCCTATACAAATTCAAATGGTGAAGTTGTTAAAGCTACAAATGCAATCTATATTGTAAGTAATATTGTTTTAACAAAAACAGATGGTTCTACTTATACAGTGCCAAAAAGCGAAAGTTATTTCTTTGTTAATGAAGCAGATGCTGCAAGTACGTTATTAAACTTACCAAACATTCCAGCTGGAAATTACAATAAAATAACTTTCGGAATCGGAGTAGATGCTGACCAATTCAATGCAGGAGCATCAGGTCAAGGAACTATGTGGACCGATGCTCAAGCATTAGGTATGACATGGAATTGGGCTTCTGGTTACAAGTTTGTTAAATTTGAAGGAACTACTACAACCGCTACAAGAACCGATGCTAATTTTAGAGTACATACAGGAAAAACGGGAGATGTTTACAACTATGCACAAGTAACTTTAGATTTACCAGAAAATGCTTTAGTAAGAACAAACATTACACCACAAGTACATATTATGACTGATTTAAAGAAAATTATTGATGGCACAACAGTTATCAATTTTGAAGAAGCTGTTGATGTAATGGGAGGTACAAAAGTGCAAAACATTTCTGCAAATAATGTACCTACAATGTTCGAAGCACACCACGTTCACAACGATTAATTTCATTAGAAGCTAATCCAGCTGTACATTTCAAGTCCACAGGAAAAACAAAAATTTTGTAAGCAAAAAAAGAAGCTTCTTAGGTCGCTCTTTTTTAGCAACAAAATCAATTTGTTTTTCCTTTGCGGGCTTTTCATTTCCATCTGGGCTAAAACATAGTAGTATGAAAACAAAATATTTAATTCTGTTGGCAATTGGTTCTTTAATCAGTTGCTCCTCAGATGATTCAGATAATTACCAAAATATTCCAATAGACTACCAAGTTCCCTCTAATTTTCCGCCTTTAGCTTATAATATGGCTAACAATCCCTTAACTGAAAAAGGGTTTGAATTGGGAAAAAAAATATTTTATGATGGTCGCTTGGCTTCAGACGGCGTAATTTCGTGTGGCTTTTGTCATATTCAAGAAGATGCATTTACGCATCATGGACACACTTTTAGTCATGGTGTTGGGGATGGAATTGGTACTCGTAATGCACCGCCCATTCAAAACATGGCGTATCAAACCCAGTTTTTTTGGGATGGAGCGGCAGATCATATAGAATTATTATCTATGGCGCCCATTTCTAACGAATTAGAAATGAATGGCAATATAATCGACATCATTGCTATGATGAAAAACGATTCAGAATATAAAAAATTATACAAACAAGCTTTTGAAGATGGAGAAATAAACTCCGAAAACATGCTGAAGGCTTTAGCACAATTTATGACGATGTTAACGTCTTCGAATTCTCGATTTGATAAATATCGTAGAAATGAAACAGGCGGCACTTTAACAAGTGAAGAACTTGCAGGTTATGCACTATTTAATCAAAAGTGTGCTTCTTGTCATGCCACTGATCTATTTACTGATAATTCATTTAGAAACAATGGATTGCCAATAAATCCGTCAATTAATGATGTTGGAAGATATCGTCTTACCGAGTTAGAGCAAGATAAATACAAGTTTAAAGTACCTAGTTTGCGTAACATTGAAAAAACAGCACCTTATATGCATGATGGAAGATTTTATACGCTTGAGGCTGTATTGAATCATTATTCATCAGGTGTTTCAAATACACAAAATTTAGATGCGAGTTTAAATAATTCGGGAACCTTAGGAATTCCACTAAGCGCAACCGAGAAAACACAGTTAATTGCTTTTTTAAAGACATTAACAGATACTGAATTTTTAACGAATCCAAAATTTGCCGAATTTTAAAATGAAAAATATAGTTACCTTCTTTTTAGTCATCACCTTTCAGTTTGGCTTTGCAACAGAAATCGATAGTTTAGACCTAAACCCATTTTTAAAATTACCTCAATTTTCTAATTCTCTATTAGAAGATTGCGATGCTTGTGGTTGTTCGGCAAGTGGTGGAAGTAT